>NZ_KV798500.1:391725-429548 GCF_001809695.1 Corynebacterium sp. HMSC063A05
CCCCCCCCCCCGCAAACAACGCCGATCTCGGTTCCCGCGTTAATCGCGTCCCGAACTGATTTTCCACCCGCGTGCTGCTTTGCGTTGCTGCCAGAAGTGACGGTAGATACCGGGGACAACGGAAAGCTCAGAATGCGTGCCCAGCTGGCTGACTTGCCCGTGTTCATCCAAGACTACGATTTGATCAGCAGATTTGATTGTATCCAGCTTATGGGCGATGACAATAAAAGTAGATTGCTCCCGTAGCTCGTCCATCGCAGCAAGGATGTTTGCCTCATTTTCTGCATCGAGCGCGGAGGTAGCCTCATCAAAGAGTACAATCGGCGCTTGCTTGAGAAGCGCGCGAGCTACAGATACGCGCTGGCGTTCACCACCGGATAGAAGCCGCCCGCCTTCACCAACAGGAGTATGCCACCCTAGGCGGTTGGCAATAGAAGTCACGCCTGAAAGATCAGCTGCGCGGAAGACTTCCTCATCGGAGGCGTCGGGACGACCAACGCGGATATTAGCGATTAACGAGTCGTCGAAGAGGTAGACATCCTGAAAGACCATGGACAGTCTGGACATTAACTGTTCGGTTCCAAGCTCGCGGATATCTACGCCGTCAACCATCACCGCCCCGGAATCTACATCCCAGAATCGCGAAATAAGGCGCGCAATTGTGGTCTTTCCGGAGCCAGAAGGACCGACAATGGCGGTAACGGTGCCTGGTCGAGCACGGAAAGCGACATCTACCAATACTGGTTTATCGCCGTATCCAAACGTGACATTACGCAGCTCTACACTTCCCGAACCATCGCCTGGGCGCGGAGTAGTGGGTTCTGGCAGGGAAGGGGCATCGGTGATGAGCTCAGTTTCTGTGAGCGCGATACGACCTGCGTCTAAACCGACGAAAGAAGAACCCAGCTGCTCAAGCGTGCGGGTAAACCTCAAGCTGATTCCGATGATCGCAATTGTTTCTAGTGGCGATAGGGCGCCTTCAACGGCAAGATCCGCGGAGACCATAATGAGAGCCACGATGAAGATCTGCACTACTATGCCGTTGAGTAGCAAAGCTAATGTGGATACCCATAGCTCGCGTATTCGTGCTTTATGGTCGATTTCTAGCGCTTGCTCTAGTGGCGCAAAAACTTGTGATTGTCCTGCCGCGCGCAGGGCTGGTTGACGGTTAGCAAATTCTACGATGCGCTGGGAGAGCTCTTTACTCGGCCCCAGTGCGCGGTTCGATGCTTTCTCACGAATCCATGCAGCCAACTGCATCACCACGAGCGCCAATGGTGCGATGATAAGAAGGACCAAGCCCAGCTTCGGGTTCCAGAAACACGCTCCTACTAACAAGGTGACAAGTGCCGCGCTATCGCGGTATATCGTTCCTTGAATATGCGCAATGGTCTCGGCCGCCACCATAAAGCGATCTGAAACGAGGCGAGATAGGCCGCCGGTATTAGCCGGTACGAACCAGCCGAGCGGTAGCGTTGCTAATTTATCACCCACAGTCGTGTGCGCGGCTCGGATGAAATCCAAGGCCGTGTGGTAAGAGGCCATGGTTGCGAAAAATCGTAGCGCAAAAGCTACGAGCGCAATTGCCAAAAGCGTCCACATCCATGGTGCGATCGTCGTATCCCCATCGAGTGCCTTTGTAAGTGGCACGAGCGTGAGAACGGCGAGGCCATCAAGCACGCCAACGATAAGCGATAGACAAGCATACCTTTTATTGAGCTTATGGCCTACAGGACTTTGCAGCTTTTTGACACTGCGAGTGAGTAGCGGATCACGACGACGCGAACTAGCAGGCGTAGTGGCATTAGACATGAGAATTATCCTTCATAGGCTTGAGGCAGATTATTTGGTCTGCGCCTTGGATGGACTCCGGCTTGTGGGCGATGACTAAGACGGTCTTGCCTCTGACGAGTGTGGCTAGAGCTGCTTGAATTTCTGCTTCGCACTCAGGATCAGTTGCCGCAGTAGCTTCATCCAGGATCAAGATTGGGGCATTGGTAATGATTGCCCGGGCGATAGAAATGCGTTGCTGTTGTCCACCGGATAAAGAGGTGTCCTCACCAACAACGGTGTCGAGCCCAGCCGGTAAAGCGCGAATATCAGCAGCTATGTGCGCAGCCTCTGCGGCTTGCCAGATCTCTTCATCGCGGGCTTCTGGGCGTGCAAGGCGAATGTTTTCCCGAATACTCATACGCAGTAAGTGAGGATCTTGTAAGACGAAAGCCACAGTGCGGTACAAACTGTCGAAAGTGAGATCACGGATATCCACGTTGTTGATAGTGATTGTGCCCGAATCTGGATCCTGGAAACGCGCCAGCATCGTTGCTGCTGTGGATTTGCCAGACCCGGAGGGGCCAATCAATGCCGTGACAGTGCCTGCATTTAGTTGCGCAGAAAAGTCTTGGAGGACTGGTGTGTCTGGGGCGTAGCTAAAGCTGACCTTATGGAACTCCACCTCCATGTCTTGACTACTGGCATCGAGGCTCTTTTGGCCTTCTTTCACATGGGAAATTGTCATGACTTCATCAAGGCGCAACGCCGCATTGCCAGCGAGCTGGTAAGACCACATCATTTGGCCGACGGTTTGAATCGTGCCCGGGAGCACCAGCGCAATTAACGTTGTTGCGATGACTTCAGCGACCGTGACATAGCCACCAGCTATCAGCAGGGAACCGACTCCTACATTGATAAGGATGAGGACAGGAACCGCCACCACAGACTCTGAGATTGCGCTAACACGCAGAAGCGGACGTACCCACTCGTAATAGAATTCCGCGAATTTTTGGGCAGCTTCGCGATATCGAGCGTGGGCTTTGCCAACGGTGCCGAAAGCCTTGACGACGGAAATACCTTCGGAGAACTCCACCGCAGTCGCAGAGACCTCACCCAGATAATTATCCATTTCCGCAGTTTTTGTGCCCATATCTTTCATTGAATACGCTTGGATTGCTAGGAAAATGGGCACAGTGGCAATAGAAAGTAGACCAAGGCGCCAATCCAAGATAAAGGCATAAACCAGAAGCGCGAGGGGCGTAAAGATCGCGGCGACCTTCTCTACAGGAGCATGGGCTGTCAGGGTGTGCAGAGTTAACGTATCGTCCTCGACGGCTTTGCGGACTTTGCCGGAATTAGTCTGGCTAAACCACGAGAGTGGTGCTTTCGCAATAGCGGTAATAATTCGGCGCCGGTTAATCCCCACCAGCTTTGCATCAGCGAAGTGGGTGATTGCAAGGGCAAGGAAATAGAAGAATAGCTGGCCCAAAAATGCAGCAAGTAGCCATTTCACAATGGACGCGACGTCATCAGTATTGCCGTCGATTAGAGCATTTCCCAGTGCCACCAACGCGACGTATGGTGCTACGGCGAGTACCGAGGATATAAGCGCGAGAAACTGTGCAAAGTAGATGGTTGTTTGCACTGGGGCCAGTAGTTTTTTTAGAGCGACCTGGCCGGCTTTATGTTTTGCGCGAGCCTCTTCTTCCGGTGACGCACCGTGTGATTCTGGTGCGTGGGTTCCGCTTGATTCTGTGGAACTTTGTTTTAGTTCAGACATTTCTTTCTCAATTCTTGTTGATGTCAGTCATATCGATGATTCTGGTGACTGATTCTTGGATGAATTCGTGGTCATGGGTGATGACGATGACCACTGCTCCGCTTGCTGCAAGAGATCGAAGTAGCGCAGAGATGGATTGCAGTTGGCGCCAGCCCACGCCAGAGGTAGGTTCATCGAAGATGTAGATCGCTGCTTGCTCGGCTTGGGCTGAAGCTATGGCTAAGCGTTGCCGTTGCCCACCGGACAGAGACTGCGGATGCCGTTGAGCCATTCCTGCCAGATCGAGGCGATGGAGAATCTCATTGACATCGATGTGGTCCCGCTTCTTCTTTGCCAGTCCGAGCGTGACTTCTTCTTCGGTGGTGGCTGCGAATAATTGGCGGCCAACATCTTGCATCACCATGTACGCGGCACGTCTGCGGGCAGCCGCTCCTACTCGTTTGCTGTTCAAACGGAGACTACCGCCGCGTTTGGGAGAAGCAAGACCACAAATGATCCTAGCGAGAGTGGTTTTTCCAGCGCCGTTGGGCCCGATTAAGGCGGTGACTTCGCCGCTGGGGAAAAATGCGTGGTCAATGTTTAACACCTCATGTGTGCCATAAGAAAAACAGATGTTACTTAGCTCGAGTCCGCTCCGCTGGGGATCGGCGTTTTCGAGCGTGGGTGGTACCGGCACGCTCGCGGGCAGGGGAACGTGGTGTAAGCTGCGTAGCCCCAATTGTTTGCGTTCGGGTTCGTCTAAGGCATAAAACTCCTGAGCGTGGAAACTCCGCGTTATTTTTCCCTGAGTCAAGTAAATAACTTGGTCAGCGATATCTTTTAAGAAAAAGAGGCGGTGATCAGCGATAATGATCGTTGTGCCTAATTCCTTCAAGCGGTGTAGCACGCGTGCAAGAATATCGATGCTTTCCATGGAGAGATTGGACGTGGGTTCATCGAGAAGCACGAGACTGCCCGGGGACACAAGCGCGCATGCGCATGCCACGGTTTGTAACTGTCCACCGGATAATTCTTTGAATCGCCGGCCCCGAAGATCGTTAATGCCTAGTAGCTCGACCGCTGATTGAATCCTCGACTCAATTTCTTTGGGATCTACACCAAGGTTTTCTAGCCCGAAGGCCAATTCTGCATTGACGCTTTCAGTGAAAAATTGTGTCCTTGGATTCTGGAATACTGAGGCGCTGAACTCGATGGCTCGGGACAGCGGTTCTTCCGCAGGGGTAAAAGCCTGGTCATCCTTTATAATAGTGATGGTGCCTAGTAGCTCTCCTGGATTGAAATGGGGGATGAGTCCGTTGATCAACTTGAGTACCGTGGACTTTCCCGATCCGGAATCACCGGTAATCAGTAGACACTGTCCTGGAGAGACAGAAAAAGACACATCAGATACACCTTGAATGCCTGGTCGAGCTCCCAATGGATATGTAAAAGAAACGTTGTGGGCGTCTACACTGGTTGCGATACTGCGTTCGTTCATAAGTGGACCTCCGTGGGAAGCCAGACAGAGGCAACAACGAGGCCCAACCCAGCTAGTGCAGTTGCATCGACAAGCTTGAAGGAAAGATCGGCGGTGGTGGTTGGGCGTGCGGGTCCTCCCAATCCCCGGACAAGAGCAGAGGCAGCGAGCTCATCACCAGCGCGGACGACGGCACCTAATAAGGGGATGACCAGCATCGCGGACGATTGTGTGGGCTGTGTGATCCAGCTTTTTACTCCAGGCTGGAGACCCCGAAGGACCATGGCATCGCGGATGGCTTTGGCTTCTGCCACGATGATCGGCAAAACGCGCAGGAATACCGCCGGTGGAATGGTGACCCAGCCTGGTAAACGCAGGTCCCGCAGTGCTGAGGTCAACGTGGATGGTGTGAGAGTGAGCAAGCCGAATGCGCCGATGGACATGCTGATGACAAAACGGCTTAGCCACGAAAAAATTGCCGCTGAAAAAGCGAAAAATGTGGAGCCAGGAAGCTGTAATAGGCCCCAATACCCTAGATAGGATAATGCAAAAGCGCACAGGCAAATAAGACCATAGTGTGGCTTTACTGTAGCTAGTGCGATGGAGCTGAAGGCGATAGAAATCAGCAGTGTCGGTAGGTGGCCGTGGCTGAGAGCTACCGCATTGATTACTAGAACAGAAAGCAGCACGGTCCGTGGATCGATCGAAGATCGACGAAGCACGCCCTGTTTTTGCAGGCTCACAGGAGACCAGCGCTTTCAAAGTGTTTGCGGCTGACGCGAACTCCGACCTTTCCGCCGATAAAGCCGACGATGAGCGCACAAATGGCCAGTACTCCAATGGTCCATGGCTGGAAGATATCCGACATAGCATCGGCATATTCTTGCCCCATTTGGTCTGCGATATCGACGTAGTAGGAGTCCGTATCCAGAATTAGCGGGATAAAAGGCAAAGAAATCCAGACACAGAAGACGCCGTAGGCAATAGGGAAGGACTTGGCAATACTGAGGTGGCTTTTTGTAATAATCAAATCCGCGATAAACCCTAGAATTATGCTTCCCAGCAGGGTCCAGAAGTAGTGTCCGGTGAGCATGAATGCTAGTCCGTTAATACCACCGACGAGGGTGAAAGCACCCATTTTGGGCGTGCGGGCGGCATAAAGCGCTAGCACGATTCCGTTTGCGATTGCCGCGATGAACCATCCAATAAACATGAATTGTGGTCCTGCGAATCCAATCATTCCGCTTACAAAGGTGATCACAAAGTAAAGTGCAGCAAAGATGCCAGCGTTGATGAGATCTCTGGTGTTTAAACGTGCCGTCAACCCACTGGATGAGCTTGTACTCCGTGTGGGCGTAGAGGACTGTTGGGTCATAGTAAACCTCGATTCCTGAATAGCAAGCAAGGTAAGGCTCACCTAAGATGTATAATACTTTTTATATACTGTTTCTAGTTTTGATCTGAAGATTCACCGTTAATGGGGGTGAATGCAGATAAGCGGTTTTAGGGATCATAGAATAACTATGGGTCGGGCTGGTTTTTAGGATCGGCCCAGATCAAGACATCAATGTTGATCAGTTTGCGCATCAGATTGAGATAGGTTTGGTCAGTCGGTGAGAAGACCGCCAACATGTCAACGAGCTGATCTAGCCGGTAGTAGGCCACCGAGTAGTCTGCTTGGCAGGCCGCAACACCAAGAGCACAGGCAATATACGTTTTGCCGGCCCCAATCGGGGCGAGGATATGAATGTTGGTTGGGTTTTACCGCCAGTTCGTTGCCGCGATTCTCTTCAACTGCCGCAGGTTGATACCTCGTTCTTCTGCCCTGGTAATTTCAGCCAGGCTGGCGTTTGGAGTAGCGGAACTTGGCTAGGCTGATTGCTTTGGCGATATTGCGTTGTTGGCGTTGCGCATAGGCTTCGTCGACTGCTGCGAGGAAAAATGTCTTCTGGCAGGGGTCGGCATAGGCTTCGTCGCTGACGATCTCGTAGAAGATATCCGCAAATGTAGATACGCGGAGTTTGCGCATTTTCGCCCGCATCACTTCACCATCAATTGTGTGCAACATGCACTAAAGCAGCTTGGTCGGCCACACCCTTTTGAATACTGCTTAAAGTCAACGCGCAGGAGCGGGCAGAACAGGTCCGCTCCTGCGCGAATTGATGTCAATTACTTAGTTCGCCGGTGGTCGGCTCATCATGTAAAGCACCATTTTTGCTTTGGTTAGTGCTTTAACCGCATGTGGTAGGCGCGTAGGAAAATGCACCATTCCACCGGGACGCAACGTCACCGTTTTACCGTCCCCGCTGATTTCGATTTCACCTTCAAGGGCTTGAACAATCACTGGCATCGCGGCGGTGTGCTCGGATAGTTCCTCTCCCTCGTCGAACGAGAACAACACCACGTTCACCCCCTCAGCGCGCATTAGCGTTGTAGAAGTGGTTGAGTTCGGACAATACTCAACGCGCTGCGCAAGGTTTTCAATAAACCCCAGTGCGCCGGCTGATGATGGTTTGAGTTCAGTCATAATCAGCTCTCCTTTGCTTCCAGGTTAGCGGCGGGTTTGCGCGCGACGATAGCGATGCCGGTTAAACTGTCGCGGTATTCGTTGAACGTTGCGCGCATATCCAATATACGGCGACGCAACTCCTTATCACGCGCAACGTTACGCATAATTCGCGCAACTCCGACTATGCCTTCATCGGCTAGATTACGACGTGGGGACAGCAAAGCCATCGGCTCATACCCCACCCACTCGATACAAAAACCCGCCTGCTCTAACAATCCGCACCATTCACTGCAAGTAAGAGGGCGAGCATTAACCCTAATCGTGCGGGCTAGGCGCTGTCGCAACTGGTCCGCAAGCGCCGCGTCTATGCTGTCAGGGGTGAGTCCAAGTTCGTGGATCGCATAGCAACCGCCTGGTTTAAGCAGTCGGAACGCTTCGGCGATGATCCCTCGCTTGCCTTTATCGCCTTGCATGGTCAGCATCGCTTCACCAACCACAACCTGAACTGATTCGGACTCAAGGCCGGTGTCTTGCGCATTGGCATTTACAACTGTGCCCCTCGGCCCAACAACGGCCTGCACTCGTGCGACGGCATCTGGATCTTGATCCACGCCCGTGTAGGAGGCGATTCCTTGCTCAAGCATGAGCATGGCCGTACGTCCCAATCCTGGAGCGAATTCCAACACTTTCTTGCCAGATAGATCGGCCGCATCCAACAATCGATTCGTTAGTTTCAATCCACCCGGGCGTAAAACTCGCTTGCCAGCCCGGGCAAGCACCCAATGGCCTGCCGCAACATGAGTTGACCGGTCATTTTGCGGAAGGCGGGGTTCATTTTTATTTGTGCCCATAATACCAACATTACCAGAGCCGCTTAGGCAAGCCTAACCTAAGGGTCGTGTTGTGTTGTTAGAGAGGATTGCGCAGACTCACTCAGCGCCCTCACCATTAGAAAAGACGTATTACAAACATAACGAGGGAGCGAGTCGCCATATGCGAGCGATCTCCAACGCCGCCCACAAAAATCTTCACCTCGGTTTTTCTGGGGCCCCAAAATCTGGGCATATTTGCAAAAATGGAAGTTTTGTAAATAGGGCTTAGTTGAATGTGTGCTATTTGCTAAAGATCTTGTTCTTTTGCAACTTCGAAACATGGTCGATAAAACGTTAGGAATAAGATGATGGGAACCTACAAGCCGCTGCGTGTCTTGTTTCATAAGACCAACTTGGACGCTGCCAGTGCTGTCAATGCAGAACGTAAAAACCGTCTGAATAATCCTGCGACCGTAAAGTACCCGTACCACGTTGGAAATAACCCCCTATTCGCTGTTCTCACTCGCAACATCTATGAGTTGTCGGAAACCATATAGAAAACAGAACAGGAAATTCGCGAAGCGTGGAATGTGTTACCTGGCGTGACACAAAATCACTATTTCTACACGCTTCTAGTCGGAGCTCTACGCAGACATCAGCCTTCGTGCCGTTTATAGCGACGACCCAGAACCAGCGCAGATGTGGAGGTTGATTTACGTTGACAAATTCCCAGCAGCATGAACGCGACGTGCTCTACTCACAAATTGAGAATGGATATGGGAGCGTAGTCTACTCTCACGCTGCACAAGAAGAGCAACGCACACGACTCCCCCGGACCGAACACCGTATCAAAGTGGCCCAGATTGTGCTGTCCGCGCTTTCAGCCGCTGGACTGGTAGGAGTGTTCTTTACCCTGCAGATTTGGATAGCCTCCATCACTGCGGTTATCACCTTCTTCCTGCTGGTTCTCAACTCGTACAGCTTCCGGCTCGAGATCGGAGCCAAGGCAGCACGACACCGCAAAGCCGGTGATCAACTGTGGCTCCTTATACGAAAGTACTTGTCCCTTCTGGTAGATTTCCCAGAGCTCGACATCGCCGAAGCCCGGAAGCGTCGTGACGTGCTGATAGCAGGGACCGCTGAGGCCTACTGCAATGCGGAACGTACCGATGATAAGAGTTTCAGTACCGCCCAAAAACCCTTAAAAGAGTACGGACTGAAGTAATTCACCAGAGAAGAACTCAACAAGCTTTTGCCGGAGGCACTTCAGAAATAGCCCCTCAACCCGAACTTGACAACGCAAGCTACAATCAGCACCCGGTAGGGCTATTTTTGCCATAACCGCAGTCACTAACTTGAAGCAGCCCACCGCCAACTTGAAGCAGCCCACCGCCGCCGCCCATCACCCGTTCATTTATTTATTCACTACTGGATCCAGGAAAACTGCATCCGCACAGCCTTACCCCACTCCCCCAAATGCCCCTTTCACCCCGCGTAGAGCAATTTCGTGGCTGTTAGTCTGTAGAAGTACGAACTTTTTTAACAGCAATGTGAAAGTAGCCCCCAAGTGACGCACCTGGCAGCAGCTCTGGCATCAGCCAGCTCCTTTACAGCCAGTCCGCCGTCGGCGACCGCACCACCAGACCAGACATTGGCTTCTGAGTTTGCGTCCGGCGGCGTATCGGCAACATTGAATTCTTTAGATTCCGTTCTT
This sequence comes from Corynebacterium sp. HMSC063A05, assembly GCF_001809695.1. NCBI lineage: Bacteria > Bacillati > Actinomycetota > Actinomycetes > Mycobacteriales > Corynebacteriaceae > Corynebacterium > Corynebacterium sp. HMSC063A05. Next base: position 401,770 of record NZ_KV798500.1, read on the forward strand.
TCTGCCCCGGCAACTATTACCGCCCAAGCAAGCAGCTCCGCAGAGCACGCGACAACGCTCGCAGCCCAAGCAGCTCAAGCCACCCAAGCCTCCACCGACAGCCTGACCCTCCTTTCGGTCCCGCTGTTGGTCGCGGTTGCCCTGGCGCTGACCCCGCTGTTTGTGAAGCTCCTTGGTCGTCACGCAGGCTGGCCCATCGTCGCGTTTTTTCTCGCGTCGGTGGTCCAGCTTTCGCGTGTAACGGGCGATATCCTCGACGGCACCACCTTCACCTGGTCCCGCGTCTGGTCCCCGGAGCTAAACGCGGCGTTTGCGCTGAAGCTCGATCCTCTCTCCATGGTGTTCAGTTTCTTGGCGCTGTTGGTGGGCTCGATAGTCTTCATCTACTCCACCGCGTATTTGCCGCCTAAGAAGTCCGCGATGAGCTTCTACGTCCTGATGACGGCGTTCATGCTGGCGGTTTTGCTCCTCGTGCTTGCCGACGACATCATGCTCCTCTTCATTGGGTGGGAGCTGGTCTCGATGGCGTCGTTCCTGCTCATTGCAAGGTCGGGCTCGTCGGGCGAGTTGGGCTCGTTGCGCACACTCCTGCTGACCTTCACCGGCGGCCTGCTGCTTCTGGCCGCCCTCGGCGGTGCTGTGTGGCTGACCGGTTCCACGAACCTCACCGAGGTTTTGGCTTCGCCTGAGTGGGAGGCCAGCCCGGCAGCACGCAGTCTCATTGCCGCGCTGGTGGCCCTGGGTGCTTTCACGAAGGCAGCTCAGTTCCCTTTCCACGCCTGGCTTCCAGAGGCCATGGCGGCAGCAACTCCCGTCTCGGCTTTCTTGCACGCAGCGGCCGTCGTCAAGGCGGGCGTTTACCTGCTGATGCGTTTTTCCACGGTCTTCGCGGACGTGCGCGTGTGGCAGTTGCTGCTGATTGTCATGGGTATGTGGACGGCTGTTGCCACGGCCTACTTTGCGTTGCAGCAGACTGACTTGAAGAAGCTGATTGCGTACTCGACGGTCTCGCAGTTGGGTTGGATTGTCGCCACGATTGGTGTGGGCACGAAGTTCGCCATTATGGCTGCGGTTGTGCACACCATTGCGCATGCGATGTTTAAGTCTTCGCTGTTCATGATGGCTGGCGTGGTTGATCACCAGGCGGGCACGCGCGACATTCGTCGCTTGGGTCCGCTGTGGAAGCAGATGCCGTGGAGCTTTGGCTCGATGATTTTCGGTGCGGCATCGATGGCGGCAATTCCGCCGTTTTTCGGCTTCATGTCGAAGGAGGGCATGCTGACCGCATTCGAGGGCGCACCTTTGACCAACACCGGCGTGGTCATCCTGCTGACAGTGGCGGCAATTGGTGCGATTGGTACTTTCGCGTACTCGGCACGCTTGGTGTTCGGTGCGTTCGTGGATGGTCCGCGCAACGTTGACCACATCACTGAGGCCCCGATTTCGCTGTGGCTTCCGGCCGCCATCCCTGGCGTGCTGAGCCTGCCTGCAGCCTTCGCTGCCGGCGCTATTTTGAACCGTCCGTTGGACCGCGTGGCGGATACGGTCGGTCAGCTTCCGGCTGGCACGACTCAGGAATCGCACTTGAGCCTGTGGCACGGAATAAATGTGCCGCTGATTATCTCTGTGATTGTGCTGGCTGTCGGCGTGGGCTTCATCTTCACTCGCGCTCGCGTAGGCGCTGTCATGGCCGACCGCAAGCTCTTCCCGTTCACTGGCGTGGAGGCAATCAATGCGTCGCTGAGCGTCTCGCAGCGCGTGGGTCGCGTGCTGGCGAAGGTGGCGCGTTCGCATCAGCCGTCGCGTCACCTGTTGCCGCTGCTTGGTTTGCTCGCGGTGTACGCCCTGGCCATTGCAATCGCTCCGGGTGTCGGTGGCGCTCCTGTGCTGCCGAAGATCGACGGCATCGATCACCTGACCGATCTGATTCCGCTGGTCGTTGTCCTGATTGGTGTGTGGGCCACGCTTCGGGCAAAGAACCGTCTACAGGCGGCTGTGCTGCTCAGCGTCACCGGTGTTGGTGTCACGTTGCAGATTCTCCTGCTGGGCGCACCAGATGTGGCATTGACGCAGTTCATGGTGGAAATCCTGACTGTCGTGCTGATGATGCTGGTGCTGCGCTTCCAGCCTCGCGCGTTCTCTGAGACCTCAAAGAACCGCCAGGCTTCCGCCGCGGTCGTGGCAGTTGCCGTGGGCTTGGCTACGTTCGGCGCGGTGTGGTTCCTCACTGGCCGTCGTCAGTTGCCTGAGGTTGCGCAGTGGTACATCGACAACACTGAGAAGGTCACGGGCGAAACCAATATTGTCAACGTGATCCTGGTTGAGTTCCGTGCTTTCGATACCATGGGTGAGCTGGCGGTTCTCGGTATGGCGGGCGTCGCGATGGCAGCGGTTGTCACGTCGATGCCTCGCTTCCCGCACCTGCTCGATCAGCCCTCCCCGCTTGCGGAGCCCGCTCTGAACTCCATCATGATGCGCTGGCTGGTCCGCTGGCTGTCGCCGGTTCTGTTCGCCCTGTCTGCGGTCGTTCTCTATCGCGGCGGTACGGCTCCGGGCGGCGGCTTCAACGCCGCACTGATTGGCGCCGCTGCAGTGATGTTGATCTACCTGTCCAAGGACCGCGACGAGCTGGTCTTTGGCAAGAAGACCCCGGTTGTGCTCAGCGCTGCTGGCGTCATCACAGCCATCACCACGGGCTTCATCGGGTTCGCCAAGGGGTCGTTCTTGGCACCGCTGTATGGCGAGTTCCTGGGTCAGCACCTCACCACGGCATTGCTTTTCGACGTCGGCGTGTACCTGGCCGTCATCGGCATTGTGGCGACCGCACTGAATCTCCTGGGCGGCCCGAACCGTCCTGGGGTGACCGGGTCGGACGATGTGATGCAGGATCTCTACTCAGACCGCTCTAGCTTGCGGGTGCCGCCGGAGATGGGCGTGTTCGCCTCAGAAGCGGAAAGTGCTCCCGCCCCAGCTCATGCCACCGTTGAGGAGGCCAAGAAGTGATTATCGCCATCATGGCTGCCGTCCTCGCTGGCGGTGGCACGTACCTGGTGCTACAGCGCGGCATGCTGCGCACCATTATCGGTATGACTCTGATTTCCCATGCCGCTAACCTGATTATCTTGTCCACGGGTGTCGGCGCCTGGCGCGGCGAGCCGCTGCTGGGCAACGAAGCCACTGCGGGCGCTGGCGCTGCCGAGCAGATGGCTGACCCGTTGCCGCAGGCATTCGTGCTGACGGCCATCGTGATCACCATGGCTGTGACCGCGTTCATGCTGGCACTGGCTGGTTTGGGCCGTGACGACGATACCCGTATCCATGAGGATCGCGAGGCTATGCGACAGCTGTCGACGGCTGGTCGTCGTGCGGGTAAGAATGTTCCGGCGGACTCGGACTCCACGGTCACCGGTACCCCAGGGGTCTCTTCGGCTCCGAACAAGTTCCCGCGCGAGACTCCTTTCGGCGGTGACGAGAAATGGTAGAAGCCTCTGCAATGACCTCTGCAATGTCCCCTTCAACTTTGTCTTCGCTACTGCCACTGTTTGCGGCACTGCCGCTGATTTTGTCGGCAGTCACAGCCATCCTGCCGAAGCTGTGGATGCGCGCGACGATGGGCATCGCCGTTCCGGCCCTATCGTCGCTGGCTGCATTTTGGGTGATGTTCTACGTCACTGAAAACGGCCCGGTCGGCCACGGCGTGGGCGCGTTCCCCGGTGGTATCTCGATTCCTTTCCTGGCGGACACGTTCTCCATGCTGATGCTGGGTGTGGCTGCCGCTGTGGTTGCCATCGGTAACTGGTTCGCCCACGTCGCGGGTGAAAACACCTCTCGTTTCTTCCCTTCCCTGACGCTGATGATGCTGTCCGGCATGTCGGGTGCTTTCCTGACTGCCGACCTGTTCAACTTCTTCGTGTTCATGGAGGTCATGCTGCTGCCCTCCTACGGCCTGATTGTGGTCACCGGTACCTGGCACCGCCTGGCTGCTGGCCGTAACTTCGTGCTGGTCAACCTCTTGACCTCCACGGTGTTGCTGATTGGTGTCGCGCTGATCTACGGCTCGGCGGGCAATGTGAACATCGCAATGCTGGCCGACATGGCCAGCAAGGGCGGCCCTGGCGGCACGGGTGTGGTCGCGTTGGGCATTGTCATCATCGCACTGTGTGTGAAGGCTGGTTTGGTTCCGGCGCACACGTGGTTGCCTAGGACGTACCCGTCGACAAGCCCTGCGGTGATGGCGCTGTTCTCTGCGGTGCATACGAAGGTGGCGGTGTACATGCTCTTCCGCATCTACGTCGTGATTGTGGGCATGAACCCCTCCTGGCACTGGCCGATCATTATCATCATGGCGATCTCGATGCTGGTTGGCGCGTTTGCTGGTCTCGCCGAGAACACCATGCGTGAGGTGCTCGCCTACCAGATGGTCACGGGTATGCCGTTCATTCTGATTGTGCTGGCGTTCACGGATGCTAACGACGGCCAGGGCGCCAAGGCAGCACTGGCTGCGGGTATTTTCTACGCGATCCACCACATGGTGACTGTCGGTGCCCTCATCCTGGGCTCCGGTGCGGTGGAAGAGACCTACGGTACGGGTACGCTCTCCAGGCTTTCTGGGCTTGCCCGCCGCGACCAAGCAGTCGCTTGGGTGATGGCGGCGATGAGCTTCTCCATTGTTGGTTTCCCGCCATTTTCCGGTGTGTGGGGCAAGGTGGGCATTGTCTTTGCCTCTGCCGCTACTGGCGATGCCCGTTCGATTATTGCAATCACCGCAATCATCGTGGCCTCGCTGGGCTCGCTGCTGGCCATGATTCGGCTGTGGCGCGCGGTCTTCTGGGGCCGCCCCATGCAGGGTGTGGACGATTCCGTTCGCGTTCCGGGCGCGCTGGTTGCGCCGTCCGCCATGCTGGCAATTGTTTCTGTGGCAATGTTTGTCGCGGTCGGTGCCGTCACTTGGGCGACTACCGGTGCGGCTGATGCGCTGCTGAATATTGATGGCTACCGCGAGGCCACTCTCGGCGGGGTTGAAAACGCCATCGGAGGTATTTACTGATGAAGTTCCTGCATGTTATCCGCTATTCCCTCTGGCTGGTCTGGCAGGTTGTTGTGGCTGCGACGGACGTGGTGCGCGATACGCTGCGCTCGCACCAGAAGCAGCAGCCGGTGCTCATTGGGCTGCCGCTGCGTGTGACGTCTGACCTTGAGGTCACTCTCTTTGCCGAGTCCATCACCATGACTCCTGGCACGCTAGTCTGCGGTGTCCGTGAGACCGATGTGGGACGGTTGTTCATCATCCACGCAATCTTCGGTGCCGACCTGGACGCGCTGTACGACTCCCTCTACGACATGGAGGAGCACCTCGTTCCCAGCCTCCGCGATGTCCCCCGCCCGAAGGCTTTCGTCTTCGAGGAGTACAGCGCGGGCAAGTTCATTGACCCGGATGCAGTCGTCGGCGTTGCCGCTGAGGTCGACCATGGTCTGCCGCTGCCGGATGGCATTGCCTCCAAAGGCGAAGACAAAGGAGCACGCTCATGAATGACACATTGATCGAACCCACCGCAGTACAGGTAATCAGCGGCATTGGCATTGCTCTATGTTCAGTGGCGCTGCTTGTGGGCGTGGTGCTGATCTTCCGGGTCAAGGGCAATGTCTCACGCGCAGTGCTTTCCGACGCTGCCTTCTACCCCATGGTGGGAGTGTTCCTCACAACTGCCATGCTGCGGACTACGGCCATCACTTTCGATATTGCAATGCTGGCGGGTCTGCTTGGCATTCTGTCGACCGTGGGCCTGGCCCGAGTTATTTCCCGTGGCCGCCGCTAAGACCGATTAAGGACGAATCGCAATATGAGTATCGCTTCAATTCTTGTAACTATATTGTTTGCCGTGCTGGTCATTGGCGGATCTTTATACCTGCTCCTGGCGGGCGTGGCCATGTGGCGCTCTAAAGATGCCTTGAGCCGGTTGAACCAGCTTTCAGCCGGAATCATGGTGGGCATCCCCGCACTGGTGATTGCCAACTTGGTCCTAGAGGCCGACCAGGGTGATCTGACGTGGGGCAAAACCCTCACCGCCATTCTGGCCATTGTTGCTGTCCTGGTCGTCGCCACCGTCGCCTCCGAGGTACTTGGACGCGCAGTGCTGGGTGCCCGTGACGGCTCCGCTGAGGACTACGCGCCGGAGCGGTAACGTGCGGCGCGGGAAACCTCCTGAATACGGCGTTACCGGGCCGTTGCCGGTCGGTTTCAGAGCGGCCTCTCAGTGCTCTCCAAGACCCCCTTTGGGCCACCCACCCTACCCAAAAGGGGGTATGTTTCCCCACACTTTTGGCCTCCCACAATGTGATGTACCTCTCATAGGATATGGGTCGCTCGTTAACCCCGTTTATGCCCCTAAATTGAGTGGCAGTTTTTGCCGTTAACTAATCTTTGGTTTCCCTTAGTTAGGGAACCCTTGGTTATCATTTTTGATGAATTCGCCGTTTGCCTGCACCTTTGTGACACCAAGAACAAAACAACCAATGCAATCCCGGTAAAGATTAGGAAAACAACACTTTTGTCATCCGATATTCAGGCAGAGGCCGGGGTCGTCCCGACCGACTCATAACCGCCCTCTTTCCAATATTTTTAGATGGATTTGAGCGAGCTTCAGGGGACACAACCAACTGGAGGCGGACCGAGCCACCTATTTTTTCATTGCAGCCCCTTGGCCCATCGGTTAACTTAATTTCTGTGAGATCGCCAAGAGCGACTCAAAATCTTTACCCCCGAGAACCTAAGGATTTTCTCATGTCCTGCTCTGCAGAAGATATCGCAACCATCCTCGAAGCCCTTCCGGCCGTCACCGTCGAGAGCCCGCTGCCGGCTTTCGAGCAGCTGGCTGGCGGCGACATCAACTTCGCTAACGTTGGTGGCGACCTGAACCTGCCGTTCGGTAACGACTTCCTGGACATCACCTCCAACGATGACTACTCCACCACCGACTCCCACGACACCGAGGTTTCCGACTTCCTGAACCCGCACACTGAGGTCGACCAGTCCAAGGACTTCGACTTCCTGAACCCGGAAATTTCTGGCATCAAGCCGAACTAAGCTCCCGGGCTTCATGGCAGGACAATAACTCTGCCAATCCTTGACACAATAAACCGCGAGTCTCTAATAAAGACTGCGGTTTATTGTTCAGTTAAAACCGATATTTTTCATTTCGTTACTGTCTAAAGGAACACCAAAAATGGACGTCACTCCTATCGTTGAGGTTCTGGAAGCAATGCCTTCCGGCCCGACCGTCAACGTCACCGTCGAGATTAACCCGACCATCGATGGTGATCTGACCCTCCTGGAAACCGGTGACTGGAACGCTCCGTTCGGCCGCGACTTCATGGACATCAACATCACGAACGATCAGTCCACCCACAATGACAACTCCACCCACGTCAGTGGTGTTGAGGCTGATAGTGTCTCCGACGCTGCCGAACAGGGTCAAGAAGTGTCCGAGTCCGCCGAAGAGTCTGACGAGGCTGCAGCTGCTCCGAAGTCGTTTTTCAACGGCTCCCCGAGCCTGCCGGGTATCGGAGCTTAATACAGCCCACACTTAGGGTTGTTCCTTAGCCGCCCCAACTGGGTCGGCGTGCAGGCAACCACAAAGCCCGTGGCTGTCATGCACAGACAGAATTTTTAAATAAAGCGTTAGCCCTGCAGCTGGTCAAACCACCTGCAGGGCTAACGCTTTTCGTACTTACTTCGTTGCCTTGAAGCGCTTTTCCACCTCAGTACCGAGCCAGGAATCAACGTTGGTCCAGTACTGGTAGACACGCTGCTCCACCTCTGGGGAAACACCCTGCATGGCGCCGACGATGTTGTTTGCCAAGCGATCGCGCTCGGCATCGTCCATCACATTGCGGACAAGATCGCCTGCCTGCGAGAAGTCATCATCCTCAGGGTGCTGCACGTAGGCGCCGGCGTAGAACTCTTCGCCCACGCTTTCCCACTGGCCAAAAGCGCCAGCGTCAACCTGCCCCGCGTGACCGGAGTGGACTGGGCAGCCAGCGGCCTTGGCCGCAGCCGCGGTATCGGCCTCCGGGCCGCGTCCGGCGGCGTTGGAGCCATGAACCGGCAGATTCGGGTCAGCGTAGTGGTAGGTGCCGTAGCCGTCCTGCGAGAAGGAATTCACTGGGCAGCGCGGCTGGTTCACCGGCAGCTGGTCATGGTTGACACCAAGACGGTAGCGGTGCGCATCAGCGTAGGAGAACACACGAGCCAGCAGCATCTTATCCGGGGAGAAGCCGACACCCGGCACGGTATTCGACGGCGCGAATGCGGCCTGCTCAATCTCGGCGAAGAAGTTGCCCGGATTGCGGTTCAGGGTGAAGTGACCGACCGGAATCAGCGGGTAGTCCTTCTGCGACCAGGTCTTGGTCAGGTCGAACGGGTTCACCTTGTAGCCGGCAGCCTCGTCGTAAGGCATAATCTGCACCTTGACGTCCCAGGTTGGGTAGTCGCCGCGCTCAATTGCCTCGAAGAGATCCTGGCGAGCGTGATCCGTGTTTTCGCCTACCAGCTCAGCGGCCTCATCATCCGTCAGGAAGTCCCAGCCCTGGCGAGTCTTAAAGTGGTACTTAACCCAGAAGCGCTCACCTTCAGCGTTAATCCACTGGTAGGTGTGGGAACCGAAGCCGTCCATATGACGGAAGTCCTTCGGAATACCACGGTCACCCATCAAGTAGGTGACCTGGTGAGCGGACTCCGGAGAGGCAGTCCAGAAATCCCACTGCATATTGGCATCGCGCAGACCCGTATCCGGCAGGCGCTTCTGAGAGTGGATGAAGTCCGGGAACTTAATGCCATCGCGGATAAAGAACACCGGCGTGTTGTTGCCCACGATGTCGAGGTTGCCCTCTTCGGTGTAGAACTTCAGCGAAAAACCGCGCACGTCACGCCAGCCATCCGGGGAGCCCTGCTCACCAGCGACAGTGGAGAATCGCGCCAGCATCGGAGTGACAGTGTTCGGCTGGAAGACGGCAGCCTTGGTGTACTTGGAGACATCCTCGGTGATGGTCAGCTCACCGAAAGCACCTGCGCCCTTAGCGTGAACAACGCGCTCCGGGATGCGCTCACGGTTGAAGTGTGCGAGTTTTTCCAGCAAGTGGATGTCGTGGAGGTTGATACCTCCCTGCGGGCCGTTTGTTAGCGAATGCTGCTCTGTAGGAACCGGCGCGCCGTTAAGACGAGTGGTCGGACCATTGGAGCCTTCATAGAGATTCGACATGGGGTTTCCTCCTAAAGACGAGGGCTAGATGTCAGTCGCAACATGCCCTGACGTTTTCCACCCTACACGAAGTTTCATATTTTGCCTATCAGTCCTCCGGGATTGATATATGGACTTAATTATTAGTCCGATTAGGTTCGCTATATCGGCGACGAACACTCGACCCAAAAAAGGCAGATTTTTCTCGAAGAAAACCGCACACAATGACCGTCGAAAAGCACTTACTGCGCTTTCATGCAATACCTATCAGCACTGAATAAAAGGTATAGCCAGCACTACCGCTGCCCGCGCGGGTTACGGGTAGGATTTGTCGCGTACCACGCTGTCAATTTGGATTCTGATCGGATACTTCTGCAGACATGAAAAAACAAGGGAGGGGCGCAAAAGCGCTCACAGTCTTCAAGTACACGCTGGCGTTGCTGGCGACCATTGCGCTTCTCAAGATCGCATTCTTCCCCGCTAACGACGAGGGCTATGCGCAAGCAACCGGTGATTTCTCCCAACCCACCACGGAGCTATCCCCTCAGCGGATCAATAACACGCAGAAACTGTCTGCCACCATCGTCCCGGATGAGCCCACCGTGATCCGTGCCAACGCGTCTGGTGAAATCACTGACGCCTTTGTCAACAGCGGTGGCAACGCCGTAGAGGGCCAAAACCTGCTCCAGGTGAAGAAAACCTCGGTGTCCGAGAATGCCAGCACCTCCGGCAGCGCGGATTCCGATGATGAAAGCGCCGCAGCTGCCGCGCCCGAAACTACCGTGACCTGGGGAAACATCACCGCTAAGGCTTCTGGCACTGTGCAGTGGGATATCGTCATTGGCCAGACGGTCGAGATTGGCCAGGAAATTGGCACCATTTCGCCGAATAGCTTCCACGCCGTAGCACCTATTAAGCCGAGCCAGCTGTACACGCTGGGAGACTCGATTAACAATGGCCGCCTCGCTATCACCGATGGCCCGGCACCATTTTTGTGTGATTCGGTGAAGACTGTCACGGGAAGTGGCACGGGCTCGCAGAACACCGGCGCCGGAGAGGGTGCTGGCATGGGTGCCGCCGCTGCGGGGAGTTCCTCGGGCGGCCCACAGCTGCGCTGCGATATTCCCGCAGATCAGACCGTCTACGAAGGTGTTCCCGCAACGCTGATTCTTGGCAGCGGCACGACCTCGGAGGTTCCAGCACTGCCAGTGACCGCCGTGGAGGGACGCTTCCGCGAAGGTGTTGTCTACGCTCCAGCTAAGGATGGCGGCAAGCCCACCAAGATCAAGGTCGAGCTGGGCGCCAACGATGGCACTTTCATTGAAATCAAGCGTGGCCTGAAGGAAGGCCAGCAGGTTTTGGAGTATGTGCCTTCCTACAGGAACGAGTTCGCTGGCGACGGCAGCGGCACTGGCACCGGCACTGGTGAAGGCAGTGACACTGGCTTCGACGAGTCCGGCGATGACGCTGGCTCTGAAAAGTAGGCCCGCGCCATGCTTAGTTTGACCGCAGTCACTCGAACAGTGACGCTCCCCAACGGCGAGGAGCTGCCTATTTTGAAAGGCATCGACCTCGAAGTGCCACGCGGTGAGCACCTCAGCATTGTCGGCCAGTCCGGTTCGGGTAAGTCAACGCTGCTGAACATCATTGGCATGCTCGATTTGCCGGATTCTGGCACGTACACGTTCGACGGCACTGATATTTCCACCTTGTCGGATAGGAAACGCGCTGCGCTCCGGGGCGATAATTTAGGATTTGTCTTCCAGCAGTTCAACCTCTTCCCCTCCCGCACCACTCTGGAAAACGTCGAGGTTCCGCTGATGTACGACCGAGGCGAGAAGTTCTGGAATCGCACCGAGCTCGCCGCCGCGATGCTGGAGCGCGTCGGCCTGGGAGACCGCCTAGAGGCCACCCCCTCCCAGCTTTCCGGTGGTGAACAGCAGCGTGTGGCAATTGCCCGTGCGCTCGTGCGCCAACCGCAGCTCATTCTTGCCGATGAGCCCACTGGTGCGCTCGATGTCGACACCGGCAAGATCGTCATGGATCTGCTCGAAGAAGTCGCCACGGAAAACAATGCTGCGCTGATTGTGATTACGCACGATTTAGAGGTCGCCGAGCGCGGCGATCGGGCACTTGAGCTTCGCGACGGGCAGTTGCACGCCGACTCCGTCCTGCTATCTGCCGCCAACGCCATGCACGGCTTCGAGGAGGTTGCTGATGACGACGAATAAAGAAACCGAATCGAAGTCACGGCCGTCCTTCCTCTATGCAGCAACGCCTTATCTCGGCGCTCTGCTGGAAGCGTGGCATGAGCTGCGCATTAACCGTGGCCGCATCATGCTGTCGCTGGTCAGTGTGGCCGCCGCAGTGTGGGCGATGACCACAGTCATTGCGCTTGGCAATATTCTCACCAGCTCTCAGGATGCGGTAACCGCGCAGAGCACGGGTGTCGCCGGCACGGTCACGTTGACTGCCGGAGCGGGTAGTTCCGGTTCTGAGGATAGTGGAGACTTCGGCGATGGCGGCTTCGGTGACAGCAGCGCCGGCACAATGGCCGATAGCTTCGGCAGCTTCGGCGGCGCGGGCGTCGGCGGAAACGGACCGGACGATTTGAGCGTCATCAATCCGGACGGGTCCATCAACGACGCTTTTTCCGCTGCCACGCATCGCCTGGTAGAGACCACCCATGCCAACTTGTGGTCGCGGGTTCGCATGCAGCCAGCCACACCTGAGCACAATATGGATGACTGCGCACCGGATGATTACGAGTGCTTTTCGCCAGGTACTCCGGAGCTGATCGCCGCTGACCCGGGCTGGTTCGACATCTACGCCCGCACCATCGTGCAGGGACGCCGCTTGGAAGATGCCGATGGCCAGCGCTTGATGAACCCCGTGGTGGTCAACGACCAGTTCTACGAGAGCCTGGGAAACCCAGCGCTAGCCGACCACCCAACCTTCACCTTGAAGGAAACCGGCAACACCACTTTCACCGTGGTGGGAGTGTATAAGTCCCTCGGATCGTGGGACGCCCCGAGCGTTGTCACGCACTACGATTCCTTCCTCAATGCCGGCTACGAGGGTCCGGTGGGTGAGCCGCAACTGCTCGTCGCAACGCCTGAGGAGTCCGCGAAGGAGAACCAGAAGGCGCTGCACAATATTTTCCAGGCGGAGCTCGGCCCCAGCTGGAAGGTGAATACCTCCCTGTCGGAGAAGGACACGGAGATTTCCCAGGAGATGAATAACACCATCACTACGGCGCTGGGCATTATCGGTGGCATTGTGATCGCGCTTGGCGCGTTGGGCCTGCTCACGGTCTCGATTGTCACCATCGGCCACCGTGTCCGTGAGATTGGTATTCGTCGCGCAATGGGCGCGTCGGCAGGCCGGATTTTTATCTCTGTGTTCTTGGAGTCGATTGTCGCCACGACGGTGGCGGGCGTGGTTGGCGTGATTGCCTCGATCATCACGGTCAAGCAGCTGCCGCTGGATAAGATGTTGGCGTTGCCGCTGGAGACCGGTGCCGTGGCCTACCCCGTCACGGCCGCTGTAATCGGCGTGTTGGTCGCGACATTCGTGGGCGCGCTGGCGGGTATTATCCCGGCCACCATCGCAGTCCGCGTCAAGCCCATCGACGCCATCCGCTTCTAACACTTCAGCCCCTAGTTCGCCTGGCTGCGTCGCCGCCTGCTTTTTGCAGGTGAGGCCACGTGCAGCCAGGCGAATTATCTTTAGGTTTTAAGTTGCTAAGCTATTGCCATGACTCCTGCACGCCTCGTCTCTAATGACGAATACATCACGCAGCTGGCGCTGAAAGCCGGTCGCGGTGATCAGGCTGCGCTGACGGAGTTCGTGCGGCTGACGCAGAAGGACGTGTGGCGTTTGGTCGCACATCTGGGCGGCGTTGATGCTGCGGATGATTTAACGCAGGAGACGTATCTGCGTGTCATGGGGGCACTTCCCCGTTTTGCGGCGCGTTCTTCTGCCCGCACCTGGCTGTTGTCGCTGGCCCGGCGCGTGTGGGTGGACTCGGTCCGCCATGATTCGGCGCGTCCGAAGAAGTCTGCGGTGGAAGTGGAAAATGCTGCCGAGCAGTTTACGACCGGCGAGTCGTGGTCAGAGCTCGCTGACGCTCGCGTGCTGCTGGAGCAGCTGCCGGAGGAACGCCGCGAGGCACTCATTCTGACGCAGGTGCTGGGGTACTCCTACGCGGAGGCCGCGGAAATCGCAGGTTGTCGCGTGGGCACTATTCGCTCACGCGTCGCCCGTGCGCGCCGCGATCTGGTTGCCGCGCTTGACGACGGCGACAGTGCCAGCGGCGACTCTGCAGCTGTTTAGACCCGCTCCGGCCAGCGCACCCAGCTGGCCAATCTAGGTTGTCTCCCCGCGAAGCTGACTAGCTGACTAACGGTCTAGCTCGATTTTGTAAGTCGAGGCGATATCAGCATGCCCGATGGCATCCCGCATATCACGCTCCGCGTTTTTCAGGGCAGCTACAACAGCGGGGAGGCTCGCGTGCGGCGACATTGCCACGGTCACTTCCAAGGTAGGGATTCCATTATCGCGGTAGACCCGCGAATCCGCCTGGTTAATGTGTGCGTTGCGCTCTAGATCGGTGCACACCGCATCGGCAACGTCGGCGACCGGCAGCGAAATCTCTCCCAGTTTTTCTTGTGATTCCGCTGCGGCGACGGTGCTGAACCGGTGCGAGCGCAGATTAGCGACCACCAAGATACAGCCGACGACCGCTAGAACCGCTGTGACCACACCGAGGACGGGAACATACCAGCTTTGCTCAGGTATTTTTCCCCAGGAGTCCATCCGTCCGGTGTCATGAAGCCACTGTGCGGGAGCGACGCCGAAGTAGCTCGCAATTGCCCATGTTGCTACCAGCAGTAGCAGCGCTGAGAAGAGGAACAACACAATTCGGTCGAATACGCTTACTGATGTTTTCACTTGTCATCACCTTCGTATTCGCCGCGAACTCCGGAAGCAAGTGCCGTGCCATTGTGGAGTTCTTGGTAGTCAGACTTGTGCATCCACACTGGCAGGTTGCCATCGTCATCGACGCGTACATACCGACGCGGGGCAGGAAGAAACACCGCGATGAGCTGTCCCAGCCCATAGATCGCAGCTAGGATTCCGACGAGAAGCAGCACCCACGACGCGGCGGAGTCTAGTGGGTTGCTGAACCAGTCGAATACCGGCTGTAACCATGAGGTGCCACCCGAGCCATTGGCACTGATGATTGCTTCTCTACCTGCAACTACGGCCACTGCGATTATCAACAGACCAGCGAAAACTCCTAGCCCGCGGACCTTTGGCGATTGACGTGGGTCACGTCCCTGGCGAGTTTCGACCGACTCGTCCGAGACCATCGCAGCCGAAGCCGTCTCAGTCGGCGTCATAGGGTGTCACCTCAATCTTTTTCAGTGGGCGCGGCTCTGGCGTGCTTACCACCACGGTACGTGGTTGTGGCACAGATACCGGGCGCAGCTGCTCCTGTCGCGGTGCGCGAACTTGTTTCAGCCGAGTTGGACGCGGCACTTTAACCGGCCGCAGTAGCGCTGGTCGTGGCGCCTTAACACTAATTGTGCGTGGCGACGGCACGCGTACTGGACGCAGATTTGGCTGCCGGGGCACGCTCACCTGTACCAAGGACGACGGCTTTGGCGCTGTGACGTTTCGCAGCTGTATGGGCCGTGGAATTGGTGTGCGACGCACCTGTTTCGGCTTCGGTGCCGGGGTGCGAACCACTGGCAGCGGCGGTGGCACAACAACGCGACGGGCCGGTTGCGGCTTTGGTGCCTTAATAGCCACAGCTGGTTGCGGCTTCGGCTGCATGACAAAGCGCACCGGTTGTGGAGCAGGTGCTGGGACACTGCGTACCCGTTGCGGACGCGGCGGAGTAATGCTGCGTACCGGCTGCGGTGTCACCGGCTGAATGCTACGCACTGACTGCGGCTGCGGTACTGAAATACTGCGTACCGGCTGCGGCGTCGGTACAGCGATGGACTGCACTTCTGGGACCCACCGCACCTGCGGGGTAGTCACTACCTGCTGGTTCACCCGGACAGGTGTCACCTGCGGGTGATCTGAAAAGTGCGCCAAGTCCTCTCTGGTGACACGCACGTGCCCGGGTTCGACGCTGTCGATGTCAACATCGACGGTGACATTTTCAAGTCCGGCCATGTCAGCGAGCCAGGTGGCAACGCTGGACCGAATGCGCACTGCAATTTCCGCTGTCGGCGCCGGCCATGATGCAACGGCGCGAACTGCGACTCGAACCGCACTAACGACGTTTGTAGTGGCAGAACTAGGGGCAATCTCACGGTCGATTGAGACAATTGGATAGTCGCGCCCTAGCACACGGGATTGGTCGAGGGTGCCGGGAACCGCGCGCACGGCCATCTCTACGATGCGGCGGATTGCCTTTTCGCTTACGACGGTGGTGCCACGCGTTGCTGGAACGTGGATAGTCACCGTCGGCGGCCTCCTCGGTTGAACTTACGGTTGAGCTCGGGCGCGTCGATTTTGCCATCGAGTACCGCACCGGCTGCACCGGCCAGACCTCCGAAGGCAATAACCGCAAGAAAGCCCGTGAAACCACCAATCATTGCGGCGAAGCACAGGACAACGGCAATCGTCGCGAAGGTCTTTGTGTAATTATCGAACATGAAATTCCCCTTTTTACGGGCTTACCTGCCCATCCTGCCCGGCTTCGACGCGCAATAGTTGTTAACTACTGAACGCGTGGCTGCTCCTTGGGCTCGTTAGCAGCCGCGATGGCCTTGCGCTGCTCTTCGCGCTGCTTAGCGGCCTCTTCTTCGCGCTCCTGCGGGGTCTGGTAGTCGGTGTGAACATCGGAAACATCAACATTGACTTCAGTGACCTCGAGGCCAGTCATACGCTCAACGGAGCTAATGACGTTCTGACGGATAGCCTCTGCCAGCTCATGGATGGCAACGCCGTACTCAGCAATGATGGTGACGTCCACTGCAGCCTGGCGCTCGCCGACCTCAACGGCAATTCCCTGGGACACGTTGGCGCTGCCGCCGGAGACAAACTCACGGACGGAACCAGCGAAGCGATCCATGCCACCACCAAGGTCATAGACACCGGAGACCTCGCGGGTAGCGATGCCTGCAATCTTGGAGACGACACTGTCGTCGATAGAAGTGTGGCCGTGGCCGGTTCCCTTATTCGCAGAATCCGAGCCAGCCTGAGTTGCCGGAGTGTTCTTAGCAGAGTTCTTTGCATTGTCAGCCATGATGTGCCGTTCCTATTCTCAGTGATGTAGACGAAATGTCTGGACAACGCCAATGCTATAACTGCCGCAGGCAACCTGCAGTACGGCTAGGTGTACATAGCTGCGTGAGACCCCCTCTAGTAGGGCTTTCGTTATAAAAAATTCTTAGATAACCGGATCGCAGATTTGATTTGTTTTTGTCCACAGCCTTCCGGGTATTTTTGTATTTTTGGATTACTCCTGCGTGACGGCAGTTTTTACCTGCCATTCACGGTTCTGATGTTACGAGCGGCCCCCACTTGCCTGCAGAATGCTAACAAATTCAACAACTTTGTATAACAAGGTGCAATTTGCGGCACTATTCCATATTTCGACGTTGGATTAGTACCGGCCCTGGTTGGAACTCGTGCGCGCCACGATTTGGTTGCCGCGCTTGACGACGGCGACAGTGCCAGCGGCGACTCTGCTGCTGGTTAGTGCAGCTGTTTAGCCATGCTCCCCCGATAGGCGTTGCCCTTTTTGCCACCCCATTTTTGGAGCGCTATCGCACATGATTGCTCAGTTGAGCGTAGGTTCTGCCTTAACTGATAGTTTTATACATTTCCTTATATTCGCGATACGAAACGGGTATATAAACTGCCCGGCACGCTTAAGTTCCATCTTTTTCGACGAGATTAGCTTCGTTTTTGCGCATCTTTAGGATGATTGGACGCTTACCATGCGCGTTCGTATTCGCCCTCTAGGAAAATCAACCAGAGGAAATGCTTTTCAATGTGCGACCTGGAAGCGCCAGAACCAGTTTTTGGGCCGCCACCGACCAACTCACTGAGGAGCAGATTTCCCCATGAATAGACCTTCATGGATTTTCACTGTCACTGCCATCATCACGGCTACAACCGGACTACCGGCCTACGCTGCCACTATCAACCAAGGTGATCCAGTTGTTATCGTTCACGCTAATGGGCCACAAGCCAGTGTCTGTACAGCTGGCTACGTCGACAAAACCAACTCTCAGATCTACACAGCAGGTCATTGTGGGCAAGAAGGAGACACGGTGACGGATGGGACCTTCCAGAAAATTGGAGTATTCCAACCGTCTCCCACCTATAACCATTCACTAGATACGGGAAACGATATCGGAGTTGTTTCGCTTGATGACCCCGCTACTGCCGGTGAGAATTCGTATTCGGGTGACTCAATAATATCCCCAACAGATGTTCAAACTGGTGAGACAGTCTGCATATACGGAAACACTACGGGGAAAGTGACCTGCGGTTTAGCCGCTGATCGAGAGGCATACCAAATCGAGGACAACGCTCTACAGGTTCAGAATGTACACGCTCAACGCGGCGATTCCGGTGGCCCTGTATGGGTTCCGGAAAAAGGTGCTGTTGGCGTTGTATCGACTAATTGGAACATCATCGATGGGAACGGGCAGCAGCTTGGCTCCTATATCACCGCTAATTCACCCTGGTAAGAGGGCTTTGTTTGCGTAGGGCTTCCTGATGGGTGGGACGCGAGTCTTGTTCTTTGTGCTGCCCAATGGGTTCTGTGCAGGCGACTGCACAGAACCCATTCTTGTTATTAGGACTGCTGGCGGCGAGTCCAGAACCAACCGCAGCTTGCGATTACCGCACCAAACAGTGTCCAGAGAAGAACTCCGTTTCCGCCGGTCTTTGGCAGCTTACCGGTCTTGGTGTCGGTCACCTGCATGATCATGAGTTCGCCGGAGCCTTCGGCCTTGATAAGCGGGCTGCTGCCACCTACCACTGAGACGGTGTACTCCTTGGTCTCCTGGTCAATTGAGATTTCAAAAGCTACTGGCTCTGGCAGCAGGCTAAGTCCTGCCGGTGCCATCGTTTCTACAAGGTAGAAAGTGCCAGTCTCAGTGATTTCAATCGACTTCTGATCAGGCGTGATGGTGTAGACCGGTCCTCCACTGTGGTCTGGCTGACCACCTGCCGAGGGGTAGATATCGAAGGTCGCACCACCAAGTCCCGGTAGAATCTTGACTCCCTCACCATCGACGTACTCTGCCTTTTCCAAGGTCAGCTTGCCCGGCTTGGTGTCCGGTGCTTCGTAGTTATCGACGACACAGGAAATGGAAGACAGGACCTTATTGGATTCCGACATCTTTACGCGGAAACCGAACTCGCCCACATTCTCCACCTTGAGAGGTGAGGTTTTCCCGTCGCGGGTTTGAGTACATACGGCGTTGAAGTCACCGGTGGAATCCAAGGTGTCACCGCGGCGGAACAAAGTGAAGCCCTGCTTCTGTGTTTCAGCCAGAACCAGCGACTGCTCACGCTCGCTTTCAATGTTCCACGATGCAGTACCCTTATCGGATTCAGATCCGGAGGTTACCTTCATCGACTGATGAACCAACGGGCCATTACCAGAACTGATGACATTGTTCTTCGCAGAAAGAGTGAACTCCCAACCTGGGGCGCCGTCTTCGAGGACCTTGCCGTTTTCATCGACAATCCGCTTCTTGACCTTCACTACACCGTTACAACGAGAAGCGAGTTGTTCACCGATCTGCTTCATCTGCGCGGCGAGCTTGGAGTATTGCTCAACTCGGATGGTGTCGCCTGTACCGGAAATATCCTCACCCATGGTCTTAACCCCACGTGGACCATAGGTCCACTTGGATTGATTTCTCGTGATGTTATTCCAACGTCCGTCCGGGGTACGCTCAAACACACTGAAACCGTCCCCCTTGAAAGCTAGCTCGAAATTTGCCGTGGTATTCGTCTTTAAGTAACTCGCAGCATCCACGTAGTTTTTTGTGAACTGCCAATAAAGCCCTGGCTCTGAATTGGATACATTCGAGTTCCACCAACGTACATTTTTCAGCACGAGATCCTGAGTAACAGTTGTGTGCCGAGCATGCGTTCCACCTACAGTCAAGTCGACCATAATCGGGACGATGCGAGTTCCGGCCGCTTTCAGCTCATTTGCTGCGTCGATTGCCTGGTTAAGGGCAGATTCTTGAACAAATTCGCCACCAAGTTTTAATCCGGGCGCTTTCGAGGAATATGTCGGCATACCGTCGGTGATGAAGTACACCACGTCATAGTTTCCTGCCGCGACCTGCTTGAGGCCTGCCTCCCAGTTGGTCGAGCCGTCGCCTTGCCAATTAGCGACAATGCTCTTTGCCCGGTTTACACCTTGTTCTGATTGCAACGAGATGTAAGGAGGGTTCTGCCCATAGGTTGAGCCGTTAGCAGCACGTGGCGCTCCACCCGCGAAGTTGTAGATACCCAGTTCTGCAGGGGTTCCAGCCAACGAATCAATCAAAGCATTTGCCGCCCGCTTCGACTCGGTAAAGCCATTTGAATCAGCGTAATTCAGTGAGGTGGACAGGTCGGCCACCACAGCAATGCGCAGACCACAACGCTGCGGCATCGGCGGGTTAGCGACACGTCCATGAACCCACTGAGCTCCATCCGGCGGAGTAATAATCTCTGGTGGTTTTGGTGTGCTCTTTTTCTCTCCGTACACGTCGAGCGTCACCTTCAGGTTCTTGTTCTGTGAAAGATTATTGGTGAAGGTAAACACTGCATCTTTAGGCACGAGAGCAGAGTCAACCGGTTTGCCGTCCTTTACCGGAACAACGTCCATAGTGATGAACCCATTGCCAATGTTGACGTTGCGCTTCTGCAAAGTCACACCTGGTTCAATTTGATCCAGAGTGAGGTTGTACTTCTGCGGATCCAAGAAAGTCGCGTCAGTTTCGATACGCACCGTTGCATACTTCATGTGAGACTCCTCAGTCACCTTAGCCGTAAAGGCATTGGGCTTCTTCGGATCTACTGGGTCAGCTTTAACTGCAAACTCGTGACCGATGGCATCAAAGTGACGCCCTTCGACAGCCGGTGGCTTGGGGTCTTCGGAGGAATTTGAGCAGTTTTTAACTTCACCACTTAGATTGAAAGTCCACTCGGTACGCGCATTCGGGGCAAGCTTAAAACCTTGCTGCGCCACAGCAGTGACTTTGACAGTTCCTGGCTTGTTCTGCTCATAGACATGAGGTCCGGCGGGTGCCTTTTTTGCGTTGAGGTAGTAATCAACTCCCTTGGTATCCGGGATATTGATATAAGCCTTCTCCACGCACTCCGGTGCAGTAGCAGGGTCGACAAGAGTCGGTTCTGCTGGAGTTATCGTTCCCGGCCCCGGTTCCGGCTCCGGGGTCTCTGGCTCGGTGGGCTCAGTCGGCTCTGTCGGCTGGGTAGGCTCCGTCGGGTCCGTTGACGGGTCTGTTGGCTCACTCGGTTCGGTGGGCTCAGTGGAGCCGTCAGGAGTACCACGAAGGGTTATGGCCACGTCGCCAGTTCCTTTCGGGGTAGTGTAGTGAAGGCTGAGCGTGACTTTGTCGCCCAACTTTACCGTTTGATTCAACCCCTTATGTACGAATTCGAGTGGCGCCTGTCGAGCACTATCGTTACGAGTGATCTGCGGGTCGATTGCCCTGCCATTGATTTTCAAACTATAGCCCTGAATCCATCCTTTCCCACCAACGTTGAATTGCAGGCTGTCAATAGTCGCATCCCTATCGATTGTGAACTCGTATTCAGGAGTGGGGCGAGCATCAATATTCTTAAACTCATACTTCGGCGGAGACGTCGGAATGACCTCCGTCTGCGCCTGCGCCTGCGGCGCGTTGGGCGCAAACGCCTGACCGCTGACAACGAGAGCTACCGCTAGCAAAGCAGCCAAGAACATGCGAAGCACAGTTCGCAGTGAATCCGGCAAGCGGAATGTTGTCGAAAACATTAGTTCTTCCTACTTTCTGAGTTCTTCCTGCTAGCGGCGATAATGACGAATCCTCCACCAATCAGGGCTGCGGCGAGAGCTACCAGCCCTGCCACCTGTACACCGGTAAGCGCCAGCGAGCCGGAACTTCCGCTGCTTCCGGAGCTCGACGAGGATCCAGAAGAGTCCGAAGGTGTCGAGGTCCCCGGCTCATCAGGTGGCGTGGAGGTAGTCGACGGGGTCGTCGAGGTTCCCGGTTCACCCGGTGTTGTCGGCGTCGTTGGCGGGGTCTTCGGCGGAGTCGATGTGCCCGGCGTCGTCGGTGGAGTCTTCGGCGGTGTTGCCGGCGGCGTCGTTGGCGGGGTCTTCGGCGGAGTTGTCGGAGGTGTCGACGGTGGTGGCGTCTCCCCCGGCTTATGCGACTTCGCCACAATGACTCCCTCTACCGGAGTGGAGTCATAATCCAGCCCATAGAACGGCACCGATACTAGGAAGGGATTAATCTCCCGGTAGCTGTCGTTCGGAGCCGTCGAGGTAACGAGGTAAATACCCTGCGGCAAATCGCTGAACTTCACGGAGCCGTTTTCATCAGTGACCTGGCTAAAGTGAAGGTCTTTCGGCCACGCAGCAAGCTCAGCGGCAGTGGCCTTTTCAACCTTCTCGCGGTCCTGCGGCCTAGACGGCGAGACTCCCTTGAGACGCTCCAGATGGACGGTCACACCAGAAATAGAACCCGAAGCTGGCGAATTATCATCGTCCGGGTTTCCTGGGCTCAAGGTAATGCGCACAATGTCCGTGCCGCTCGTTGCTGAAACGCCCGGGGCATCCTGATGCCCAACAATTCTGGCCGCGTTGGCGTCATTCGCGCCAACTGCACCCATTGCTGAAACCAGAGCGCAGGCAGCTAAGAACGCAGCTATCCGGTTCCAGGTGGATGTCAAAGATTTATTCATTGTCGTTTTCCCACCACGAAGTGTTGTTATTATCCTCGGACGCTGATTCGCTGCCGTCAGCGAGTCCATCGCTGTCTGCGTCGCCATCAGCAGTCTCGACGTCCGCGTTCTCGGCGTCGTCGTCAAGCTCTTCGTCGGCGTCGAGGCGCTGGCGCCAGAGCCACCACGCAAAGCCCGTGCCAAGCACAAGTACCGCTACAAGCAGGGCATACATCCACCACTGCCATCCAGCTCCGTGCGTTTGATCGAAGATTTTGCTTTCCGACGGATCCATCGGCACTTGGTGCCCACGCACTAGCAAACGATGCGTGTTAATTCCGTAAGGAGTGCAAGTGATGAGGGTGATGTAGTCCTGGCCTTCAATGGGACGAAGATCATCGGTCTCATGCGGAAGTACAACCTTGATTTGATCAATCTCGTACTTCAGCTTGTGACCTGCGACCTGGATATAGAAGGCGTCTCCCTCTTTTGCTTTCCGCAGGTTATCGAAGAGCGTTACGTTAGTAAGTCCGGTGTGACCGGTAATGATGGAGTGGGTTCCAACACCGCCGACTGGAAGATCGGATCCGTATAGGTGTCCGAGCCCCTTGGCGAGCACCTCATCGCTGGTGCCGTGGTAAATCGGCAGGTCGGCCTGAATCTCTGGGAAGATCAGACGCGCCATCACGTCGGTAGCGTTTAGCTGATCGAGATAAGCGGCGTACTCGGGGTTGTGGTCATTAACTTCGTTAAGCCACGGGTCCAGAATCGGGCCGGTGGTTTGGCGCTCATTGTAAGAATGAGCGCGTTCCCACTGTTCATCTTTAACTTCTTGGGGTACGGACTTTTCCAACTTGGCGAACTCTTTGGCCGCCTTAGAGGTGCCGTAATTGTTCAATGCCGTGGAGACAACCGGGTACAGCATCACAAGTAAACCCACAATCACCAGAATTGCGGGGAGAACCATGCTGTTCTTCTTCGCCTGCTCAGGCTGATCAGGCTGGTCATCTGATGCGTCCCGCGTCAGCGTCGACGCAGAGTGTTTACCCACGGAGGAACTCCCAAGAAGTCAATCAAAAAGGGATGTGGCCTTTCTCTTTCTCACCGGCATGGGGTTGCCTGCTGTTGAAAAAGAGCACATCGAAAGGCCGCAACAGTAATTTCAGTGATGCGCAAACTACAGGAATGGCGTGCGCTGTTGAACGCACGCTATTCCCGCAACACTGGAGCTACAGCGCTCCAGTGACCGAGCCTTTACTCGGGTTTAGTTCTTGGAACCGCGGCGGGCGAACCATGCACCAGCTGCTACGATAGCTGCACCGATAGCAGCCAGGATGCCAACACCGGCGCCACCGGTCATCGGCAGGTTCGGGGTGGTGTCGTCGGAGTTAACAACCTCACCCTCGTTAGCGCCGACCTGGACGGAAGCCAGCTCGTAGACGCGCTCCGGGTCAGTCGAGGTAGCAACCAGCTTGAACTCGAGAGCCTCCGGCAGCAGCTCCTTGCCCTTCGGAGCCTTGGTCTCAATCAGGCAGTAGTGGGACTGCTTGTCGTTTTCAACCACAGCGTTGTCTTCGAAGTCGTTGACGTGGAGACCAGTGATCTTGACGGTACCGTCCTGGTCGGAGACGAAGGTGGTCTTAACCTCGCCACCCTGCTGACCGTTTACCGGAGTCCAGGAGTCCTTCTTCTTGGTGTCAATCTCGGAGCACTGCTTGCCAGCCTCCTGACGGACAATCTGGAACTCAGCGCCTTCCAGACCCTTGCGGTCGCCATCGACCTTCTTGAACTGCAGGCCGCCCCAGTAGGTCTTGACCTCCGGAGTCTTCTTCGGAGTGTCGTTCTCGGTACCGTCTGGGTTGTTCTGGAAGACCAAACCGGTGTTCGGTGCGATGTCGGTAGCGTTCTCGAACTGCGGCTTCAGCTTGGTGGTGATGGTAACGACGACCTTGTCACCAGCATTGAGAGTCTTTGCAACTTCTGGTTTCAGGTCGACGTCGACCTTGTTGCCCTCGAAGAACTTCCCATCAACATCCTGCGTCGGCTGGATCTCCTGGCCAGCGACCGTCACCTTCACGTCGGTGATTTCCAGCTTCGGGTCAATCTGGTCAGTGATCTGGAACTGGGTGCGCTCCGTGTTCGGCTTCAGCTGGCGAGCAGTACCTGTGACGGTGTAGACCAGGTTTTTGTCGCCTGCGTTCTGGTCCTTGTCCTTGACGGTCTTGTCCGGCTCTTCGTCCTTGTAGTTCTTCGGGAATGCGTGAACGTCGTAGTTCCAGGTGGTGCCCTGAGTCTCGGCGCCGACCTTGCCATTGCTGGTCATCGGAACGAAAGCGATGAACGGAACAGCTGGGTCGTAGCCTTCCTTCGGGGAAGTCTCAACAACCAGGTAAGCACCGAGAGGCAAATCCGTGCCAACGTTCCACTTGCCGTCTGCGTCAGTCTTGCCGTCTGCGACCTTCTGCAGGACCCCCGCAGGAAGGTCGCCCTTAAGAGCTGCGCCCTGAGAGAAGTCAGATGCCTTCAGCTTCGAAGCAGCCAGCAGACCCTCGTTGGTGGTGACATCAATGTCGGTAGCGCCGTCTGCAGTCTTGTTGATCTTGTAAACAGTGAAGCCGACACCTTCAAGCTTCTGGCCACCGTTGGCCTCAACATCCTTGACGTCAGCTTCGGTACCAGAGGGATGTCCTTCGCCGGTCGGGTTACCGAACTTGTGAATGGTGAGCGAGCCCTTGGCGCCCTTATTCACCAGTGGGGAGTCGCCGGCAGCCTGGTTGACGGCAGTGTCCTGAGCGATTGCAGCCGGGGCGGAGACGCCCATCGACAGACCCACGATGGCAGCGAAGGTTACCGAACGAGCGGTACGAGAGAACTTATTCACGAAAACAGGTCCTTTACAGAAGTCCAAAATGAAGCGACACGCTTCAATACGTCTCGCGATTCACTTCAGACGGCGACATTGATATTCCCCGACCGCACAAAACTGAGAGTTCCCTTAAAGGAAAGACCAGTCCGCCTAACCTTCTAAGCTTAAGCATCATGAACTTTTATGTTTATATTTATAAACATTCCAGCTCAGGCCCATTGCTCGTTCGGTTAACAACGCTCAGTGAACCGCTTATAAATAACTTAACCTGTTCAGCGCTTAGCCAACACTCGACGCAAACACGCCGCCAAGCCGGAACGCACGGAAAACTTATGCAAAAGTAAGAATTATCGAAGATTGGTATCGCTTTTATAGAGGTCACAACGACTTTTTCCAATCAGACCAAAACATTCTCGAATCCCCGCAGAATCCACCCACCCCCCACAACCGGGGGCAGCCAAATGACCCATGCCGATTACCTCCATGGGAAACCGTCATCCCCCCAGTACATCCCAGGAAAATGGGGACTTATCAACCTTCTCGAATTTGTTGCCACGACAACGTCGTCAAGCGAAAGCAAAAGCCGTTTGCAGCAAACCGCCCCGCGACGCACCGCCCTGTGCTAGGACCTGTAAAAACACAAAGACAGTAAGCGACACGGGGCGCCCTACCGCGTCAGTTAAGACGTTTAGAGAACCGCCCAGTAATGAACATCGTTGTAGCCGTTGAGCTTGAGGACGTCACCAATCTGATCGACCTTCTTCTTGCCCTCGGGAGTCATACCATCCGGCATGATCTGCACGTCAGCGCTGTGGTCACCGGTGAAAGTGATGTTGACGTAGTCCTTGCCATCGCGATGCTCAAGCTCGAAGACGTAGCGGTTGACGGCCAGCTTGCCCGAGTGGAGGAATCCGCCCTTGCCCGGGGCGACAACTGCGGTGTCAGCAGAGTTTGCAGGTGCAGCTACCGCCTGTGCGGCAGTAGCAACCGGAGCGGCAAGCACAAGTGCGCCCACACCCCAGACACCGATTTTCTTCAACATGCTCATAGGTACCTTCCTTATCTTCAGTGTTTCTGCAGTGTTTCTGCAGATTTGTTCTGTGGTTATCTGTGTTTTCTGTGGTTAGCGGCACCGCCGTTGTTCGACGGCGCCAAACAACCACAGCCAATGGAATTGGTCAATGAATTGAGAGCCGCGCCCTAGCGCACTGGATTAGCGCACCGGGGTGGCCTCGACGATGATGTTGTCTGCGTATCCCAACGTGCCGCCGACGAACTCGCCTCCGCAGGTAATGAGAACCAAGCGGTTCTCACCAACTGCATCGTTGACGGCCTCGGGCATCCGAGCGCCCTTGACCACCTGAATCGGATCGTGGCTGACGGTGAAGTCGCGGCTTTCGCCATCCACCTTCACCGTGACAGTGTCTCCAGCCCTCAGGTCAGCGAAACGTGCAGCGTAGCCATCACCCTGGTCCACCTCATTGACGTGGCCGGTGATGACGGACGAACCAGCAGCACCTTCCTCACCGGGAATCGCGGAAGCTGAGTACCAGCCAAGGCGTGAAACATCCGTCGGCGGAATCAGAGATCCCTGATCAGTCAGCTGAACGAAATCAATCGGAGCCGACTTACCATCAATGAGCATCTCCATCTCGTGCACAGCTCCCCGAGAACCCTGTGCTGGAGTGGGCAGATTCTCCTGCGCACCTTCGAGCGCCGAATCATTGCGGTTCAGTTGGCCAATAACCAGCAGAGCGATAACGCCGATTAATGCGATAGCGGCGATATACATCCTTGGCTGCTTCCACCACGGCACGTCCTGCAGGTCTTCGACATGGCCGTCGGCCTGGTCTTCGTCCTGGTCAAACGCATCAACGTGGTCGAGTGCGCCGGTATCGGTTTCCGGTTCGATGCCCGGTTCGTAACCTGGTGCGTTTCCAGGTTCCTGTCCGGCCTCGTCCGAGCCAAACTGATCAGTCATGGAATCTCCTTAGTTCGTAGCTACCGTCGGCAGAGCGTGAGTAGCCAAACCGGTCGGGCCAGACGGAACCGAACTAATTGCACGTCGTTCCGAGTTCGGAGCCAACGGCTTTCCATGGTTCTTCTGCTTGTCCTGGCCAGTGCCACCAATGACAGTGACGTTGGTGTTGTACTGCTCCGAATGCTGATTAATCACAGTGTTCGGGGTGGCAGCATCGCTGGTGGGTGCGGAGGAATCGTCGTTAGGCGTATTCTGCTCGCCCTCACCCTTGGACTGCTCAGCGGGCGTGTTCTCTGGGGTCTTGCCATTCGTGACAGTCTGCTCCGCAGAGTTGATGTCCTTGTGAACAGCAACTTCCTTGCCATTGGCATCGGTCAGCGTCTCGAAGACAACCTGAGAAGCGCAGTCGGCATCAGTGATGATGATCGGAACATCAACCGTGCCTGCGGATGCCGTCGGCACAAAGTGCAGGCGGCTCCTAGCGCCAGTGGACTTGCCCGTCTCCTTGCACATCAGCTCACCGGTCAGGGTGTACTTCGTGCCCGGCTTCAGGCCAGTGAAGTGCACGGTGTCGATGACGACAGCGCCCTTCTCAACCTGAGCCTTGCCGGCAATACCGGCAGTAGTCGTGATGGCTGGGTTGTCCTCAGACTGCGCTGGGGTGCTCGGGTGGTTCGGCTGGGCAGGCTTGGACGGCTTGCTCGGCTTCTCTGGCTGGGCAGGCTTGGACGGCTTGCTCGGCTTTTCCGGCTGGGCAGGCTTA
>NZ_KV798500.1:429648-433743 GCF_001809695.1 Corynebacterium sp. HMSC063A05
GCTGGGCAGGCTTAGTCGGCTTGCTCGGCTTTTCGGACTCAGACTTAGACGGAGTTGTCGTCTCAGACGGCTCTTCCGGCTGTGTCGTCTCCGGCTGCTCGGACGGCTCATCCTCGCTCGGAGTTACCGGAACGGTGGACGTGGTCGGCTCAGTCGAGCTGGTCTCCGGTGCGGTCGTCTCCTCGGACGGAGTTTCGCTTTCCTCAGTCGGGGTGTCTTCCGGCTTCTCCGGAACCTCGCCAGTCACGGTCTGGTTTGCGTCGTTGATATCTGCGTGGTCAGCGATCTCATTGACCTGACCAGCGCTTTCTTTACCAGTCGAGTCAACCTCATCAGAGGTCAGGTGCTCGAATACGACAGCCTCAGCAACAGGAGTCTTAACAGAGTCAGACACCTCGAGAGTGACAGTCACCGTACCGCTTGCGGAAGTCGGCTTGAACGTCGCCTCGCCATGACCAATCACAGAGCCATCAGCCTTGTTAACCAGTTCACCGGACAGGGTGTAATTCTTACCAGGCACCAGACCCTCGAAATGTACGGTGTCGATGACCTTGGCATTGGCCTCAATGCGGTTGCCCTGAAGCTCGGCTACCGTGCGCAGCTCCGGCTCCAGCGGCGTATCAGCGGGCTCGCTCGGCTTAGACGGTTCGGTGGTCTCAGTCGGCTCGGTCGGCTCCGTGGTCTGCGACTCAGTGCTGTCAGTCGGCTCGGTCGGCTCCGTCGGGGCAGCCGGCTTCGTGGACTCGGAGGCGTTAGGAGTAGTCGTCGAAGAGCTCGGCTGCTCTTCGCTTTCCGACGTCGTCGGAGCCTCAGATTCGCTGGTCTCAGAGGTAGCGGTCTCGCTGGACGACGGCTCCGTTGTCTCCTCGGTTGTCTCCTCGCTCGTCGGAGTCTCTTCGGAGGTCGACGGCTGCTCTGGCTTTTCGCCGTGAACGGTCTGAGCTGCGTCGTTAATGTCCTCGTGGGAGGCGATTTCTACCGGCTGACCATCGGCGTTGTCCTGGCCATCGGCGGTGACCTCTGTCGAGGTCAGCTTTTCAAATGCAACAGCAGCGGAAACCGGCTCATCCACATCATCGGAGACGGTAATCATGACAGCCTGCTCACCCGAAGAAGTCTCTGGAGTGAATTCGACGCTGCCGGTACCCAAAATGCGATCAGCACTGGTCTTGTCCACCAGGGTGGCATCCAGACGGTAGTTCTTACCCGGAACCAGGTCAGTAAACCTCACAATGTCCTTAACCACAGCGCCCGCAACAATCTTGTTGCCGTTCAGACGAGCCTGAGTAGAGATCGACGGCTTAAGCGTGGTCGGCTTCTCCGGCTCGGACGGCTTGGTCGACTCGGACGGGGTCGTGGTCTCCGCAGGAGTGGTCGGAGTAGTTGGCTTCTCCGGTTCTGTTGGCTTTTCTGGCTCGGACGGCTTCTCCGGTTCAGACGGCTTCGTCGGCTCTGCCGGAACTTCACCTGAAGACGGCGTGACATTGTCAATCACAATGATGTCTTGTTTCTTACCATTGTTGAAAATGTAGCCAGTGCGGTTCGTACCGTCGACGGTGCCCTGACCGATGTTAGCCGGACCAGTGAGGTAGTCGTAGACAGCCTTCGTCGATGGGTTGTGAATGCCCTTGGAGAAGTCAATGTCATCGGAGAAGTGCCACAGAGCGAACTGAGTTGCGTTATTGGCATCCAGCACATTCAGACGTCCTTTAACTCCAGCTGCCTTCCCCAGTTCATCCAAACCAACAGCTGGCGAACCGTGGTGCGCAATCCAGTTGAGCTTCCGGTATCGGTCAAAGTCGTTCCGCAGCTTGTTATTGGTATCTGTACTGCGCGAGAACTGACTGAAGTTCTGCACACGACCGGTGTCATAAAGATCACCGCCGACGCTGGCCTCAATGCAGTAACCCATTTTGTGGCTACCATATGGAGTTGCAGCCTCGTCAAAGGCCGCAATAAGTGGCCCAAAATCACGGACATTTCCATTGGCTTCAACACCCTTAACTGTTCCAGGAACACTCAAAATCTTCTGGATCGTCAGGGTTTCGCCAGTGTCTTCTGCCTCCTGCGCATGCGCAATTATTGGAGATTTAGCGAAGAAAAGAGCGAGCACAGCCACGAAGCTAAAAAGCGCCAACCAGCGCTTCTCGTTTGTAAAACGACCGAACATGAGCCCTCCCCCTTCCTTCGATTTCAGTGCGTTATACACCTTTCGCTACCTTTCCAGCCTTCAATTAACAATCAATGACCACGCATAAGCGTCTCCAGCCCCCATCACAGGTAGCCCAGTTGACATCGCCTTCTAATTCTCATTTATAGCGTTGGCCGTCCCCGAATATAACAAATACATTTTATGTTTGTTGAGTCATTTAATTGGCACCCCTATTGTCTTTTATTTCAATGCCAATAATTGTTGTTTGCACATTTTTTCAGGGGTAGACGTTTGGATACTACACGCATGCCGAAGTTCCACTTTCCTCCATGACACCTAGCCATTCAACCCATAAAATCACCATTAACCTGCACATATGAAGATTTTTCAATAATTCCCCACGCATTAATTCGGGTTAGAATGTCTCTCATGTCACGATTTTCATAATTGTGAGTTACGGCACAGCCAACACCTCACCCCCACCTAATGAAAATGCGACCCAATAAATCTCTAAGAGCAAAAATGACGTCTCAAGACTATTCACAATAAGCCCTCCGGTCGCCATTTAATAAGTCACATAATTATGTGCTAATTGCGGCTGCATAAATAATCGCCTCTCCGCCCCAACCTCTCCATCCGCGGTCAATAGACCAAAGTGGGTCTGATTCACGGCACTCCAACAGATCACGTTATGTAAAACGCGACTGAATAGGGGACTGCAAATGTGAAACTGTGCGAGTTTATGACACTTTCAGGCCATTTTTCGGGCCATTTTTGACATAAACGCAGTCAGTAACTCGCATTGGCCCTCGGTCGCCGAACATAAACACAAAAAAGCGCCTCCCCACTCCACAAGGAGTGAGAAGGCGCTCGTGCGCTGTTACGTATTAATAGCTGCGAGAGCTAATAGCTGCGCAGTGTAGTTGTAGTGCAGTGACTACATCGACTTAGACGGTTTTAGATAGCCTTTGCGCCAGTCAGGTCCAGGTCAACTGGCAGGTTGTCACCCGCACCGTCCTCGGCCAGCAGACCACCCTGGTTGTTGCCGCCGGTCTGGGCACCCTGCTCCTGGCCACCAGTCTGGAGGCCGCCCTGGTTCTTACCACCGGTCTGGAGGCCCTGCTCCTGACCACCAGTCTGGAGACCGTTCTGGTTCTTACCGCCAGTCTGCAGACCCTGCTCCTGACCACCGTTCTGGAGGCCCTGGTCGCCACCGACGTTCTGCAGGCTCTGGTCCTGGCCGCCGGTCTGGAAACCGGACTGACGCTCACCAATCTGGCCCTTGTCGTTAACCTGGTCGCCGCCGACCTTGTCGCCCTTGTCCAGCTTGTCGCCACCAATCTGGTCGCCACCGTTCAGCTGGTCGCCGCCAGCGTTCTGGAGACCCTGGTTACCGCCGACATTCTGCAGAGCGTTGTCCTGATCGCCGCCGACATTCTGCAGACCCAGGTTGCCGCCCTCAGTCAGAGAGTGGAAATTCGGGAACAGAGAGTCGACCTGAACCAGCGGGCCCTCCGGGAAGTTCACGTTGAACTCAGGAGCCGGCAGCGGAGCCGGTGCTGGCAAGGAGGAAATCAGTTCGCAGATATTGCACAGGTTATCCATGATGATCCTTTAGAAAAACGAAGTGTAGATAGATATGTGGCGCGATGCCCAGAGCTGAAGGTAAAGGGCTTCTCGCCTTCTCCTTTGCGGCCACTGCCGTGCTCACACGAAAACCGTACCGGTGTTAAAAAATGGTCACAATATAAAAATTCGATACACTTCAGCCAGGAAATTGGAAACAGAATAACGGCAAAACTTAACCTGCACTTATGCCCAAACGTCGCATGTCACGGGTCACATTGCTAGCCGTTTGGTCACCCCAAACCAGGCTCGCCTTTTCCAGCAGAAAAGCCTCGGCACCTAATGAACTGCTCCCCATTAGTTGGACTGAGAAATCA
>NZ_KV798501.1:0-272 GCF_001809695.1 Corynebacterium sp. HMSC063A05
GGGTTAAGTAAAGAAAAGTGTGTCTTTTCCGGGCGTGTTGCGGTTATTTGATCCAGCCTTTTTGGATGCCGAGGTTGTGTTGGTAGCTGGTGTCGATGGCGGTGTCGTATTCTGCTGGTGCACCGATGTCATTGGTAGTGGCTGTGGTGTTGTGGGTGATCAGGTCTGTTGCTGTGGAAAGTGCGTCTTGACCCCATCGTTGGTCCCTGGCGATCTTGACCGGATCGTCAGGGACTTCTGTATGTAGATACAGCCACCAATCCATCACTGTG
>NZ_KV798502.1:0-39702 GCF_001809695.1 Corynebacterium sp. HMSC063A05
GCCCACTTTTGTTTTACCCACAAGTAAACAACATAAACTAGCGTAAGTGTTTTAACGCTGTATCTTTTTGTCGGCATGTTTATTCCCATACAGCACTCTTGGTCGGCGCCGTTTTAATTGCCTGAACCAGTCAGCTGTATCTTGGAAATCATGCGAGTGGGAATCGT
This sequence comes from Corynebacterium sp. HMSC063A05, assembly GCF_001809695.1. Classification (NCBI taxonomy): domain Bacteria; kingdom Bacillati; phylum Actinomycetota; class Actinomycetes; order Mycobacteriales; family Corynebacteriaceae; genus Corynebacterium; species Corynebacterium sp. HMSC063A05. The sequence continues at coordinate 168 of NZ_KV798502.1, forward strand.
GACTGGAGCATCTCGTGGCATAGGTGCCGTCTTCGCCGATAGGCTCGGGCAGCTACGTCCAGACCTAGATGAAATCTGGTGTATCTCTCGTAGCTACAACGATGATCCTTCCAGCGAGGCCGCTGAACACTCTAGGACCCAAGGTTCGCGTCTTCGATATCTTCGTCTAGACCAGTCCGATGATGATTTTGGCGATAGGCTCCGGAATCGTGTTGAGCGCCATCACGCGACGATAGTTTATTTAATCCTCAATGCCGCGTACGCGAATTATGGCGATGTTAATACCCAGGACTTTTCGCGGGCTGATCAAATGATACAGACAAATATTCGCGGAACGGTCGCAGCGGTTTACTCTCTAAACGATCTATTCGAAGAGAATGGCCACATTATTCTGGTTTCGTCGATCTCTGCTGTAGCACCAACTCCAGGGCTCGCAGTGTACACAGCATCGAAGGCGTTTATTCGGCATTGGGGTATCAGCCTTAGGGATGAATTAAAGCCTAATGGTGTAACTGTAACTATTTGCTACCCGGGAAAGGTTAAGACCAAGGCGCTCCGGGACGTCGTGAAGCAGGCGAAGTCGGTGAAGTTGCGTCTTATGCCTGAGCAGAATCTCAGTTATCTGGTGGAGGGCACGTTACGTGCAGCGGAGAGCGGCCGAGCGGAGGTCGCACCCGGTCTATATGGTCTGGTGATGGCTCTATTTAAGGCTGTGCCGAAACGTGTGGTGGCTCGATTCGCGCGGTTAGTTTGAGGCCCTCTAGTTTCGCGGTATCAAACTTTCGTTTAACCCCCTGGGTTTAGTCCATGTAGAAGCCAGTGTTTTCTGAGTAGGCTACGAAGTATGCGTAAGTTATTCACAGCCGCTTCGGTCTACCTCGGTCTTGGTCTGTTTTCTGGCGTTTTCTATCGTGAATTTACCCGTGCGATGGATTTTGGCGATAAAACGCAGCTCAATACGCTGCACACGCATTTCCTTGTCCTTGGCACGATCTTTTTCTTGGTTGCGCTGGCATTGGATGGTCAATTCAATATTTCAGCTGTCAAGGGCTTTGATCGCTGGTTCATTGTTCAGAATGTCGGCATTGTTTGGACGATCGGCATGATGGTGGCAAACGGTATTGTCCACGTTGTTTCAGGCCCGGAGGCCTGGGGTCCGATGTACTCGGGAATTGCAGGACTCGGCCACATTATCCTGACGGTTGGCTTTGTGTGGTTCTTTATGCTTCTCAATAAGGCGCTGAAGAATCGTGAACGCGTGGATCGCAAGGCCAACGCAGCCGTATAAATTCCCAGTGGAAATGCGTGAGTCAGATAGCTGATTCCGCCTAGGCGATAAGGCGAAATAAAACCCCGTGCAGAAACTATATCTGCGCGGGGCGCTTTCATATAGCGGCGACTATTCGTCTGCGATAGCGGCCAGAGGTGGTGTCTTTGCGGCCTTCTGACCAGGTTCGAGAGCAGCAATAACGCCTACAAGCGCAGACCCAAGCAGCATGAGAACAACCTGCAGCCACGGTACCGCAATAGTATTCAGGCCCTCATCCTTCAGCACGGTCAGCAGTGACCAGCCAAGGAACAAGCCGAGGACAATACCCACAACCGCGCCGAAAATGGAGATTTCCACAGATTCCAGGCGAATCATCCGGCGAATCCCTGAGCGCTGCAGGCCGACGGCTCGAAGCATGCCAATCTCCTGGCGGCGCTCGACAACTGAGAGCGCGACAGTATTGATAATTCCCAGAATCGAAATGATGACCGCCAGTGCCAGCAGTGCGTACACGATTCCCAGCATGACATCGATAGAGGCATTAGCCAGGCCCGCGAACTCCTTGGCAGTCATCACTTGTACTACAAGGTAGTCTGCAACGGCGTCGCTAAGCTTCTGTTTCATCTCAGCCATGGCGCTGTCATCTGCCGCGATGGAATCGGAGACATCGACGTAGGTCTGGAAGGGCAACAGGTGGCTGCTCTTGACATATTTATGGGCGGCTTCGTAGGAGACAAAAATCGACTGGCCTGGATCTCTTGTATCAGCAAAAATGCCGGTGACAGGGAGCCGTGTTACGCCGCCTTTGGAAACCACTGCAAGTTCAGTGTCAACGTTCCAACTATTCTTTTTCGCCGTTGATTCGCTGATGACAATTCCCGCATCTGGCTTGGCTAGATTAAGGGATCCTTGGATGGCGCGAGTGCCGTACCATTTGCCGACGTTGGAGTTGAAAACCGACACATTGCTAGATTCCGGTCCGACTTCAGTTTGTTCGCCGTCGGCAGTCATCATCGTGGCGGCTTCTTCAGGCGGGATCACCAGTAGGGCACCAATCGACAACGTTGCGGTGTCTTCGACACCATCGATACCCTTCACCGCGTCCTCGACACCAAGAGGCAGGGCCGAATGCGCAGTCAGAGGCGGTGAGAGCACGAAGTCAGCCGTCAGATTGGTCTCTGACCACTCATTGACCGCTTCCTTCATGGACACGCCGAACATGCCGATCACAGTCACCAGCGCAAGTCCGAGCGTCAGTGCAAACGATGTGGTTCCCGTTCTGCGCGGATTGCGGTGAGAGTTCGTTGCCGCAAGCTTGCCGACGGTTCCAAAAGGCGCACCTACGACGCGCCCCAGTCCTCCGATCAGAGGCATGGACAGTGCAGGGCCGACAAGCCAGACGGAGGCTACGGCCATCACCGCACCGACACCAACGAAGATGGCGCGAATCTTGGTTTCCGCGTCGTTCCACTGCAATGCCCAGGCAATGATTGCAATAGCAGCGGATGCCAGCACTGCGCCGGTCCACGTCCGAGCACTGAGACTATTGCTGGTTGTTTGATCTCCAGAGCGCATGGCTTCCACAGGAGGGACCGCGCCAGCGCGGGCGGCCGGCGTCCAGGCGGCAATCATGGTAATTACCACGCCGACAATGAGCGGCACGATAACTGCCACCGGTTCGAATGTCAGGCCGTCGCCGGGCATGGAGATACTCATGGCATCGAGAAGCATGAATAGCCCCTGGCTCAGCCCAAATCCCGTGATTACACCTAGTGCGGAACCGATGAGGCCAACAATGAATGCCTCCAAGAGGACTGACCCAGTGAGCTGCCGTCGTGAAGCACCGAGGGCGCGGAGGAGAGCGAATTCCTTCATGCGCTGAGTGACCAGCATGGTGAAGGTATTGGAGATGATGAAGATGCCGACCAGCAGACCGATGAGCCCGAAAGCGATGAGGAAGTAGTTAACAAAGCTTAAGGCGGAGGAGACACGTTCGGAAGCCTCGTCGGCGAGCGTAGAGCCGGCCTCTACCTTGAGCTCGGGGAACGCGGCCGCGACGTCACGGGTGAGTGCGGCGGCGTCGGTGGTGGAATCGGCAGCGAGGGTGAACATGTCCATATGGCTGTCCGCGCCGTAGAGCTCTCGCCACTGATCTTGGGTGAAAAAGACTGTGAGATAGCCGGTTTCGTCGATGGAGGTATCAGCGATGCCGACAACCTTCACCGTCGCCCGCTCGAGACGGGTGGCCACCTTGATTTCAGTGCCGACGTGGAGGTTGCCGAGTTCGGCGGTGGTGGAATTGACGACCACCTCACCTGGTGCTTCCGGTGCGTGTCCCTCGGTAATCGTGACCTTGTTGCCCACTGCTTCGGCCGCTGGATAGTAGGGAAGACCCAACGATGGCGAACCATTGGTCTGAATCGGCTTGCCATCGGCTCCCGTGGCCGTAATGCTGTTGTTGGGATTGCCGATGTTGAGGGCGCGCACCCCAGGGAAGTTCTCTACCTTCTGTTCAGTTTCTTTGGTGAGCGCACCGGGATTGTCAGCAGGGGCCGTCACCACCACGTCGACACCGTCATAAGCGGTACTCATTGCGCCCTTAAAGGCCTTGTCCAGCGATGATGTGAACACAAATGCGCCGGTGATGAAGGCCGTGCCCAGCACGACCGAAATAATTGTGAGTACGAGGCGCAACTTGTGCGAGGTGATGTTGCGCCAGGCGACGCGGCTCAGCGTGGAAGACGATGATGCCATGGGGGGAGATGACCTGCCTTCCTAAAGATTCTCAATATCTGCCATGCGCGCCAAGATATCGGCGGGCGTGGGATTGCGAAGCTCGTCAACCACGCGGCCATCCGCGAGGAACACAACACGGTCTGCGTAGGACGCGGCGGTGGCATCATGCGTCACAATGACGACGGTTTGGCCGATGTCATCAACCGCATCGCGGAGAATCGTCAATACCTCACGAGATGAGTTCGAGTCCAAGTTGCCCGTCGGCTCATCGCCAAAGATGATCTCCGGCCGGCTGACGATGGCACGCGCACAGGCGACACGCTGCTGCTGGCCACCGGACAGTTCCGAGGGGCGGTGCGTAAGCCGTTCTTTAAGCCCGAGGCGTGTGGTGATTTCCTCGAACCACTGCTTATCCACCTTCCGACCAGCGATATTGATAGGCAGGGTGATGTTCTCTGCCGCCGTCAACGTCGGCACCAGGTTGAAGGACTGGAACACAAAGCCCAGGCGATCACGCCGCAGCGCCGTGATTTCCTTGTCCGACAGCTTCGACAGATCCGTCGTGCCGATGTACGCGCTTCCCGACGTCGCGGAGTCCAAACCGGCCATGCAGTGCATCAATGTCGACTTACCGGACCCGGACGGGCCCATAATCGCGGTGAACTCACCAGCGGCAAAAGAGATATCGACATGGTCCAGTGCAGTAACAGCGGCATTGCCGACACCGTACTTCTTGGTGAGCCTCTCAGCGTAGGCCGCCGCTGGTGGGGCGGAATGCTCCAAAGAAGATTCAGCGGATGATTTAGCGGATTGTTGTGCATGCTTGGCAGACATGGGGGAGGGGGTTCTCTTCTAATTAGATTTGATCAACGGCGAATTAATATCCGGCAGCGAAAGCGGATTGAAAACGCTGCGGCGGGAATGGAACGTTCGTTGTTCACCAGTCACGGGGTCAGCGAAACTCATTTCTACACAGACCAGGTGCAGGGGCTCCGAGGTATTCTCGGCCTCCAGCGGCAGAATCTCCGGGTAGTACTGGTCGCCCAGGATGGGAAAGCCCAGCTCACTCAAGTGCAGCCGTAGCTGATGAGTGCGTCCGGTGATGGGTTTCAATTGCCACAGCGCAACGCGACCACTGTCGGCAGCGAGGTCGTCGGCGTCCGAAGGCACGTCGACAAGCGAAATGTGCTCGATGATGGTGTGGGCGTTTGGCTCGCCCTCGAGAGTATAAGCCTGCATCTGGCCAGCAACTTTGTGCTGTCGTGTGCGCAACTCCAGCGGGGTCTCGGGCAGGGCTTCGCTGGTCGCGCCAGCGATGGGTGTGGGCGATGTCAGCGCGTGATAGCGCTTAGTAACTTCCCCAGATGCGAAAAGCCCCTGGTAGGCGCCACGAACTTCGCGCCGGGCGGTAAAGATGAGCAACCCCGACGTCAGTCTGTCGAGGCGATGCGCGGGAACCAACTCCGGATTTCCCAGCTCCCGCCGCAGGCGTACGACAGCGGTTTCCGTGATGTGTCGGCCGCGTGGCATCGTTGCCAAAAACGACGGCTTGTCGACGACCACAAGGTTGTCATCTTGAAAGACAATCGGCATCGGCCCCGCGATTGTGCGCTCCGGTGCCGGGGTGCGGTAAAACCACATTTCCGCGCCGGGCTTCACCATGTCATCTGGACTGTACGGCACTGAGTTGGCGCGAACGACGAGCCCATCTGCAAAGCGTTTAGCTACGGCCGCTTCATCATCGTCCGGGTGGCGATGGGTTTGACCTGCGATAGCGCCTGCGAGCAGAACCCACGCACGGGTGGGGGCATCGCCACGACGCCCGGGAGCGGCGATGCGGGATGGGTTGAGCCCATCGCGAATGGGCAGTGGCATGCGACGCATACGGCTGACTTTAACAGGTGCCCCGGATTCATCTGGCAGGCAAGCGGAGCTGCTGTGGCAGAGCGGTGTTGGTATCGCCCCCAATGGCGTAGGTGGACAACATTCTGCCCTGTCGGTCGCAACATAATGGGGGTAGGGTGGAGGTGAAAGTAATAAAAGGGTTGGCTCGGAAGAGTTGACTAAATAGCAAAGCTTGTCCATTAAAATGGCGTCCAAGCAGGTGCGATAGGTGTAGCTGCGTTGCGGTCTGGCCGCGGAGAGCCAATTTTTATGGATCGCATAATAAGGAGGCAATCAATGCCAAGGCAGAACATCATTGTGTGCGCGGTCGACGGCTCAGAGGCGTCCAAGACCGCCGTCAAGTGGGCCGCTAACACCGCAGTGAAGCGCGGTGAGCCACTCCGTCTGGTCAGCAGCTACTCCATGCCACAGTTCCTCTACGCAGAGGGCATGGTTCCGCCGCAGGAGCTTTACGACGATCTTGAGGCCGAAACCCTGGAGAAGATTAACGAGGCCAAGAAGATTGCCCTCGACTTCGCACCGTCGGTAGATGTCAGCCACCAGATTGAAGAGGGCAGCCCGATTGACATGCTGCTCGACCTGTCTGAGCAGGCAACCATGGTGGTTATGGGCTCTCGCGGTCTGGGTGGGCTCTCTGGCATGGTCATGGGTTCGGTTTCCGCCGCTGTTGTTTCCCACGCATCGTGCCCGGTTGTTGTTGTCCGCGAGGACAACCTGGTCACCGATGAGACCAAGTACGGCCCGGTCGTTGTCGGCGTCGATGGCTCCGATATTTCCGAAAAGGCAACGGAGTACGCATTCCGTGAGGCCGATGCCCGTGGTGCAGAGCTGATTGCAGTTCACACCTGGATGGACATGCAGGTACAGGCTTCCCTGGCCGGTCTTTCTGCAGCTCAGAGCCAGTGGCAGGTTGTGGAAGAGGAGCAGAAGGCTCTGCTCGGCCACCGCCTGGAGAAGTACGCTAAGAAGTACCCGGACGTGGCCATCAAGAAGGTCGTTACCCGCGACCGCCCGGTTCGTGCTCTGGCTGACGCCTCGGAAGGCTCGCAGCTGCTGGTCGTCGGCAGCCACGGTCGCGGAGGCTTCAAGGGCATGCTGCTCGGCTCCACCTCGCGTGCACTCCTGCAGGCGGCTGCTTGCCCGATGATGGTCGTCCGCCCGGAGACTGACGCCTAAAGCGCCCTTCGAGGAGGCTGAGAAAAGACGCCGGTGCCGGTCGTGGAGGTGCGTTTAGCGCCGAGAACAGAAACCGTTACCGAATATTTATAAGTAGAACCTAGCCGGTTTCCGACATGTCTCGGAGATCGGCTTCGGTTTATATAAATGGGGCCTCTCGTCTGCATAAACCCCGTTTTCATGCAGAAAGTACAGATTCTATAAGGTTTTTCTGTGGTTATCCGACTGTTATCTCGCTAGTTTCCCAGTGGCCGAAATGGCCTGATAGTGCTTGCAGTAGGTGCAAGATATTTTGGAAAGCCTTATAGTTGAGTCAGAACGATTTCGGGAAAGGAATATCTAACATGAACGAGATTCTTCTTGCTGCCTCTTTTAGTCCTACTCTGGGCTTCGTTGGTTGGATTATCATTGGTGGTCTTGCCGGCTGGATCGGCTCTAAAATCATGAACACCGATGAACAGATGGGTATTGTCCTGAATATCGTCGTCGGTGTTGTCGGTGGTTTCTTGGGTGGCTGGCTGCTCACCCGGTTTGGCATTGATGTCGCAAGCGGTGGATTCTTCTTCAGCTTCCTCACCTGTCTGCTCGGTGCCGTGATTCTGTTGTGGATTGTCGGCATGATTCAGAAGCGCAAGTAAGCAAAGTAAAACAGCGCGACTATGCACGAAGCGTCGTAACGCTGCTATCTACTGGATAGTGAGCTAGAGCGCGGGGCATCTCATTAACATTGAGATGCCCTTTTTCTTGTGCGGTTGGCGTGAAGTTGACGTTCTGCGGTTGTCGCGACATCTGTTGGGGGCAGTAATCATCGCACGCTAAAGTAGGACTAGAGGCTGAAAGACTGACTAGTTTGTTCTTTTACAAAATCACAGTCGCAGATGCGCCTACAATGGAATATCACAAACTATAAACGCCCTGCTCAGTGTTGCGAAAGCAATGACGCGAACGCCGATATTTGCGAGTAAGCAGCTGTTATAACGGGGTGTGACTTTGGAAGGACGAGAGGTACTGCCGTGGCAGAAGCGACAACGGGCAAGGGCGCAAAAGGCGGCCGCGCTTCCTCTCGCCGTCGTAACCGCCCCAGTCCGCGGGAGCGCCTCCTGACATCAGCGACAGCTCTGTTTACAACGGAAGGCATCCGCGTTGTCGGCATTGACCGCATCCTGCGGGAAGCTGATGTCGCCAAAGCCAGCCTGTACTCGTTGTTTGGATCCAAGGACAAGCTGGTCATCGCGTATCTGCAAGACCTCGATGCCAAATGGCGGGAGGCTTGGGAGCAGCGAGTGGCCTCGTTGGATACCCCGGCGGAGAAGATTCTCGCTTTCTTCGATCAGTGTATTGCGGAGCAGCCGGCAATCGACTTCCGTGGTTCACACTTCCAGAATGCGGCTAGTGAATATCCACGGCCGGAAACGGAGTCGGAGCAGGACATCCGCCAGGCCGCAGCCGATCACCGCTCCTGGGTTTGGCAACAGCTACACACGCTGCTGACTGAAAATGAATCTAGTATGCCGTCTGCTCACGCAAATATGCTGTTGCTCTACCTCGACGGCGGCCTCGCGGGTGCCAAGATGTCCAAGGACCTGAACCCGCTGCAGATGGCGCGCGACCTGGCCCGTGACTTGGTCACGTAAATACCTAATTCCCTTTTTTAACGCGCCCTAGTTCTCGCCTTTTGCTCACGGGCTAATCCCGGAAGCGTTTCCAGTCCGACTCCTTTGAGCCGGTGGCTTTCTTAACCATATTCTTCGTATTCTGGCCGAGCAGCATTCCCAGGTTCTTTGCAATCAGAATTGGTTTCGGCCGCTTCTGCGCCTTTTGTGCTTTCTCGGCTTGTCGTTTCATGTCTGCCCGCACTTTGGCCAGGCCGGGAAGCGGCGGAACTATACCCGAGGAAATCTTCATATCCTGCGTCAGGGACGGCAAATTGTCCTGAGCGCCAGGCCTCATCTGGGTCACCATGTAGCGAACCTTCGCAATTTTCAAAGCCTGGGCATATTCTTCGTCCTGCTTTGCTTTACGACGGTCCCGCGATTCCTTCTCAATAGCGGCATATTCGCTCTTATACTGCTTTATTTTCCACGGAGCGAATGCGGATTTGATATAAAAGCGACGCTTGGCCTGCTTTAACTTCTTCTTTTCCTCCCGCTCCGATTCGTATTCACCCTTTTGGTGGTTTTGAAGAGTTCGGAAATCGTCCGTGAGCGGGTAGGTCTTTTCTACATAGCGGGTAAGAATAATATTTTGGGTCAGTGTCCAGAAGTTATTGGTGACCCAGTAGACAATTAGAGCCACAGGTGTTGGGCCAAAGAACCCCGCGAAGAGGATCATCAGCGGTGCGTAGATAAGCATTACGCGCATGAATTTGCTGAGGAATACACTGACGCTATTGGAATAGTCGAGAGTGCGCTGCAACCGGCGGTAGGAAATGACCAAGTTAAAACCGGTGAAAATGGCCGCTGCCACGATGCCGATAATGCAGAAAGCTAACAGCGAATCATGATCGCCCCCAAGGATTTGTAGTTGCTCCCGGTCCATGCGCAGATACGCGGGTAGAGGCTGCCCCAAGAATGTCGCACTCAGAAAGTCGGAAATCTCATCCTTAGAGATGAATCCGACATTATGAGACGCAGGCAGCCCAGGCCCCTCAGACGCCCGCAGCATGTGCCTCAGCATGCGAACGAGGCCCATAATCACGGGAATCTGGACGAAGAGGGGCGCCAGCATTACGGAGGTCTTAATCCCCTCATCTTTGCGCATTTCCTTGCTGGCAAAGTTTACGTATTGTGGCGAGTTCGGCTCGATGCTCCTGCGGTAGCGCTCCTTGAGCATAAAAAGCTGCGGCCGTAGGTTGGCTGTCTTGCGCGCCGAGATAAATTGCTGGAACGCGAGAAACGCCAGAGCGCCACGCACCGTAAACACCAGCAGGAAGAGAGAAAGCGTCCAGGACAGAGAAGATGGCAGGTGAAACACTGAGGCCAGTAAAAGGTGCCACGCCTTAAGGACAAACGAGACCAGCCAAACAAATGGTTCCAAAATAACCACGGGCCGACTCCTCCATGTCAAGGATAAGAAAAGTAAGACAACCGGATTAGGCCGGTGTGCCAATTCCAGCCGCTATCCTAGCGACTCGAATCACCTGCCCCAACTTTAAAACAGGGCCCCGCTGCGGCGGGACCCTGTCTTTAAGATAGTGAAGCTGGATGAAATCCAGTGGAAGGCAAACGAACCTGGGTGAGAACTAGTTAGCGCTCTCATACTTTTCAATAATGTGCTTTGGCAGCGCACCACGGTCTGCAACATCCATGCCATTCTCTCGTGCCCACTGGCGAATCTTGCGATTGCGATCACGGGCCTTAGCGGCATTGGGATTAGCGGAAGAGCGCTTACGCGGAGCTACAACCGTGCTGTGATCAATAGAAGCGTTCGCAATATACGGTTCTAATACCTGCTCGAACTTCTCAGCATTTTCCTGAGAGAGGTCGAGAATGTAGTTCTTACCGCGGAAAGAGAAACGAACGACTTGGTGATCTGCGGAATCAAGCGGAGTCCCATCAAGGTCGTCGATGTACTGAATTAGTTCGCGGCGTGCCATAGAATCCCTGCCTAAGCTTGGTGCTGAACTTGTAATAATGAAGAAGGCTTACGGTGAAACTTCAGTACGGTGAAATTTCAAATTAATATCAAGCCCTGTTTTCTTTCCCCCACAGTATAAGTGCAAAGAAATTTAATGTCTATTGACGATAATTGAGCTAGATTGTGCAACTTATATCGAATACATGGTTTGTTAATAATTCGATTAATTGTGCACAAGAACTTGGGGTAATAAAAAGACGGCCCTGCATGTTGTGCAGGGCCGTCGTGAACAGCAACTACGCTACTGAGGGCGCAATGCGGGGTGCGCTCTCAGTGGTCGTCGGAAAGCGAAAGGATGAGAAAGCGCTTAAGCCTGGGTCATGCCCTCACCAGGCTTGCCTCGGTAGGTAGCGGCGACGAAAAGTGGCTGGTTCGGTTCCTCCTTGACCTCGACGAGGCGGTACTCAGAGGTAACGTCCTCGCGGCCGAAGTAGACAGCGGTGTAGCCGTGGCGGTCGAACTCGAGGTAGTTGACGTACGGGTTCGCAGCCTTGAGTCCAGCGGTAGCAGCCAAGGAAATCGGGTTGTCCTGAGGCAGCTTCACAATGTCATCGATGTTCGGGGCGCTGACGGAAGTACAGACAATCTCAATGGCGGCAATACCGGCACTCGGGTACTGGCCCGGGACCTTCGGTACGTTGCAGTTCCAGGAGGAGTGAATATCGCCGGTGAGGAAGACAACGTTGTCGTAGCCCTCCTTACCCATGATGTCAATCAGCTTACGACGCTCAGCAGCGTAGCCATCCCACTGATCCAAGTTGTACGGCAGGCCGTCCTGAGGCAAGCTCAGCAGCTCAGTGACAGCGCGAGTGGCCTCCGGATCCAGCGGCGGAACCAGCACTGGAGTGAACATGACGGAGTTGCCCACGACACGCCACTTTGCGCTCGAGGAACGCCACTGGCCGAGCAGGTAATTGAACTGCTCAGAGCCGAGCATGGAGCGACTCTCATCATCGGTCTCGCCAGCGCGGATGAACTTCAGCTGCTGGTCACGGTAGGTGCGCAGGTCCAGCATGGTCAGGTCGGCGAGATCGCCGAAACGGAAGCTGCGGTAGAGCTTGCCGCCCTGGGAGAAGGGGACAGCGCGAACCGGCAGCCACTCCAGGTAAGCCTGGATAGCGGCGTCGCGGCGGGCAACGTAGTCGCCTTCGGTCTCCGGGTCGTGGTTCTCAGCGCCACTGTGCCAATCATCGTTGGCGACCTCGTGGTCATCCCAGGTCACAATCCACGGCTTTGCGCGGTGAGCTTCCTGCAGGTCCGCATCGGTGCGGTAGGTGGCGTAGCGCAGGCGGTAGTCAGCGAGAGAAATAATCTCGTGAGCCGGCTTGTGGTCACGAACCGGGCCCTTGCCGGAGTAGCCACCGGCCTCGTACTCGTAGATGTAGTCACCGACACACATAATGATGTCGATGCGGTCATTTTCCGCCATATCGCGGTAAGCGGAGAAGAAGCCACTTTCCCAGTTAGCGCAGGAGGTCAGCGCGATGCCCAGGTGATCTGGCGAGGAGTTCACCGGCGGCGCAGTGCGAGTCTGGCCAATCGGGGAAACCTGGCCCGCGTGATTACCCGCGGTGACGGTAAAGCGGTAGAAGTAGTAGGAATCAGCGGAGAGACCCTTGACATCGATCTTGACGGTGTTGTCAGCATCCGGGTCGGTGTTCAGGGCACCAGAGGCAACGATGTTGCCGAAGCCCTCATCAGAAGCGACTTCCCACTTCAGTGCAACAGGGCGGCCCTGGTTTGCACCTGCGGTGTCGCCTGGGTGCGAGGTCACACGAGTCCAGATAAGAACGGAGTCCGGCAGTGGATCGCCAGAGGCCACACCGTGTTGGAAGACCTGAAAACCGCCAGCATTAGCTGGAGACTGTGACTCAGGATTGGCCCCCGCACTAGTAGCGGTCGCCAGGCCGATGGCGCCAGCAGCAGCACCGGTAGCGCCGGCACGCAGTACGGCACGACGAGAAGGGGTGAATGGCTTTTGGGCTGTTGCGTCGCTATTCGAGACCGCGCCGTTCAGATCCGAGGCTGCAGTCTGAGATTTATCTGAAGATGGCATAGCCCTCATTACAGTAGTTCTCAGTCCGTAGCGCCATCGGAGGGAGAAAATAGCCCGATACGGGGGTACTAAGAGCGAAAGCGCGACTATTGCTGCTCAACAACAGTCGCGCTTAGTTCGACGGATCTCGGCGAGTGGCCTTAACCCGAAGCGGCCAGGTTTACGCGCCCAGCTCCGAAATGATCTGGCGATCCAGAGAATCCAGCTCTGCGGTAATGGAGTGGTGTGCGCGACGACGCTGCTCCGGGGTCATCTTCTCGGCAGTGTTAATGGCATCAGTCATGACATCCAGACGCGAGTTGGCGTCCTTGATAAAACCATCGGTACCCTTGACGCCCGACTTACGCAGCTCTGTCAGTGAACCACGAGTGGCCTCAATGCGGGCCAGCAGCGGCGCACCGTGCCCCTGGTAACGAGCGGCATCATTAGCGGAAACACCGAACTTCTGCGCGGCCGAAGAGTGTTCACGGCGCTGAATGGCAGTGATGGCGCGGTAGGCCAGCGGAACCAGCACCGGTACCAGCAGGCGTGCGCCACCGATCCACGACTTTGCCTTGTCCTTGTTGAAGCCCTGGCTGCGCTGCTGTTGCAGGATCTTCTCGGCCATCTTGGTCTGGTGACGCTGCTTGGCGGCCAGCGCCTTCTTCTCGTCCTTGGCACTTGCCTTGCGGATCTTCTCCGCGCGCTTCAGAGCACGGTTTTCCAGCTTGAGTTCCTTCTTACCGAGCTTTTCCTCAGAACGAACGCGGCCAGCGGCCTCCTTCAGCTCCAGCTTGTGCTGGTGCTTCTGGTCGCGCTTAGCGGCCTTGACCTCAGCCTTATGTGCCTTGCGATTAAGTCGAGCTGCGTGGCGAGCCTCTTCCTTAGCCTTCGCCTTGGCAGCCTTCACCTGCTTGGCGGTTTCGCGCCGACGCTCACGGATGTCACCCAAGAAGCTCATTTTTTCCTTCGCCTAGTTGCTCGCAGATAGTCCCTCCGGAAAAGCGGGGCGGAAAACCCGTAAACCCCACCGCGCCGGAGTGCGCTTGCCAGATGCAGTGGCTGCATCACGATTCTTGCTATCCAAGCTTAACGTGAAACTTCCTACCGAGTGGCGATACGCTAATTCTCATTGTGACTGATTCATCCGTTTCGCGCCCGCTTCTCCACGCGAGCGACCTCATCGGCTGCCGCTACCGGCTGAGCCTCGACCTCCGCGAGGGGCGGCTAGTCGAACCTGCTTCTCGCCATGAGCACCGCTTGCCGACGTCCATCGCGTCCATCCCCGGCCTGTACACAGTGGCCCCGGGGCCGGACGCTCACCTGGATACCCTTGAGGCCATCGCCTGCGGAGAAAGCGTCATCGCCGGTGGCGTGCTCATGCATGAGCGTCCGATTCCCGGTGGGGTGTACTCGGGAATCGACGAGATTTGCCACCCCGATCTGCTGGTCAAGGTCGATGATTCACCACAGACGACCTCACCGACGTACATGCCGGTCCTGGTTGTCACACGGCACCTGCTCTCTGCGCGCAAACCGGGCCGACGGCGTAAGCCGTCGTCAAGCAATGCGGCGCGTGCGGCGGCGATGCAGGTGCGACTGCTGGGCGTTGACCGGCTCGGACGTGCTGGCGTAATGGGGCGGACCCTGCGTCAGGCGATGGTTGTCACGGACGAGTGGAAGCTACGGCATTACGGACCCGATGCTGTGAAGCTTGGGCAGGCAGCGGCGATACTGCACCGCCTGGGCGTATCCTGTGGTCTGGTGGGGGCGATTAGTGCCACCGGGATGAACCTGGATACACGGCATATTGTCATTGCCGATGAAGGTTCGCGCGTGGCCTCGTACCGGATGGCGTTGCGGGACGCGCGTGATGCCGTCGCTGCCACTCAGGGGCGACCGTCACGGTTTACGCCAGGCACCTGGCCGCTGGCGCCACGGCGCATACGGGAGTGCCGAACCTGCCGTCACCACGACCTTTGCTTGGCTGAGCTGACCGCAAGTGACGACATTTCCCTCCTCCTACCTGGGGATAAGTCCATGCGGTTGCGCAGTGTGGGCATCGACACGGTCACGGCACTGGCGCAGGCGAGTACCAACACTCCGCACGTCAGCAAGGAGCAGGTGTGGATGGCGAGGGCGCGGCTTGCCGACGTCGATGCGCTCCGGGTAGCCGCTAAGACATCGGCCCCGCGTGGCGATGTTGAGATGGATATCGATATGGAGGCGTACCCCAACGATGGCGCCTACCTGTGGGGAACGTGGGTGCCTGGGGAGGACTACCGCGGGTTTATCACCTGGGAGCCACCGGGGCCAGAAGGGCTCGGTGGCACGGCGGAGGCCAGGAACTTTGCGATTTTCTGGGATTACCTGATGCGGCGTCGAAATGCGGCGCATGAACAAGGCAAGACCTTCCGCGCCTATTGCTGGGCGGCAGAGGGTGAGAACTATTGGCTGCGTCAGAGCGCCACCCGGTTCGGCGGCCAGGAATTTGTGGTGCCCGCAGATTCGGCGGAGCTGGCTACAGGCGATGCGGCTGGTTCCAGTTCCGAGGCAGCTGGCCCGACAAAGATTGTGCGGGTGCCGACCCGCGAAGAAGTGGACAAGTTCATTGCCTCGGAGGACTGGGTGGACATGCTGAAGGTCGCCCGTCGCCAGATCCTCTCCACCGTCGGCATGGGGCTTAAAGTCGTGGCCCCGTGGTCGGGCTTCCACTGGCGCGACGCCGATGTTGACGGCGAGGCATCGCTGGATCTGTATCGCATTGCGACGGCCACTGACCTCGACTTTGTCGCGGAACAGTCCTTTGAAAAGCTCACGCAAGCCGAGGCTCGCGCCATGCTGCTGCGCTACAACGGCGATGATTGCCGATCGGTAGCCCACGTCCGCGACTGGCTGGATTCACAGCGCGCGGCCGCGGACCTGCCGCATGGGGATGACCTGCCGGTTCCTTAACGCGCTAACCACGCGCCCACGTGCCGCGCCGGGCGAACTTAGGTGAGACCTTCTTCATCGCAGCATCGCGAATAATGGCCGTGTTCTTGCGGGCTAACAGCAGCAGCTGCTGTGTGCGCTCGGCACGGAATGTTGCGCGAGGAGAGCGGTGCACATCGCGGAAAAGCCGCTTCGTCGCCGCCAGCTGATCCGGCGAGCGTGTCGCCAGCTGTGCCAACTTCTCCTTGGACAGCTCAAGTGCAGCGTCCTCCGTGTCCACGGCCCACGTCGCCAGACCAATCTCAGTTGCTTCCTTGCCGTTGAGTTCTTCGCCAGACATGGTCAGCCAACGTGCAGTATCGGCGCTGACCTCATCGAGGATGGTTCGCATACCGGACATATCCGGAATCAGTCCCCACTTCGCTTCGAGGATTGACCACTTGGCATCGCTCGTAGTAATGCGGAAATCAGCACCTAGTGCAATCTGTAGACCACCGCCGTAGCAGTGCCCATGCACTGCCGCAATGACCGGCACCGGCAGGCGTCGCCAGTCCCAGCAGGCGCGCTGGAACAGGTTCGTGCCGTGGATATCGGGGACGAATGAGCGCAGAATGCGCGAGGGCTTCTTAAATGCCGAGGCGAAATCGAGTCCAGCGCAAAACGATTTGCCCTCGCCACGTAGGATTACGCCACGCAGATCACGGTCAGCTGCCAGTTTCCGAGCGACGGCGGACAGCTCGGTCAGCATCTCAAGTGTTAGACCGTTGAGTTTGTCTCCGCGGTCCAAACTGACGACAGCGATTTTCGCCGCCTCTGAATCAGCTACGGCGAGGTATTCATAGGCGACGTTGACATTGTTGCTGGTGTTCATGGGCACTAACGCTAAACGACGGCCACGTGTGCCGCCCGGGAAATACCAAAAGTGGTCTCAAACAAGACACAAAAACCGACCCGCTGAGGGTAAGTCCCGTCAGCGAGCCGGTAAGCCATCTTTAGCGCGCGGTAGGGACGCGTAAAAAACCGCGCGCTGTTAGCTGAAATTACTTGGCAGCTGCGAACAGCTCTGCAGCGTAATCCCAGTTGAAGACGTTCCAGACAGCCTTGACGTAGTCAGCCTTGACGTTCTTGTACTGCAGGTAGAAAGCGTGCTCCCACATATCCAGCAGCAGAACCGGCTTCAGGTTGATGGACAGGTTGCCCTGCTGATCAGTCATCTGCTCAATAACCAGGCGCTCTGCAATGGTGTCGTAACCCAGAACAGCCCAGCCGGAGCCCTGCAGGCCCAGAGCAGCAGCGTTGAAGTGAGCCTGGAACTTCTCGAAAGAGCCGAAGTCGCGCTCGATAGCCTCAGCCAGCTCACCGGTCGGCTGGCCGCCACCGTTCGGGGACAGCAGCTTCCAGAACAGGGAGTGGTTGGTGTGGCCACCCAGGTTAAAGGCCAGGTCCTTGGACAGGCCGGTAACAGCTGCGAAGTCGCCGGACTCGCGAGCAGCAGCGAGCTTCTCCAGAGCAGCGTTGGCGCCGTTGACGTAATTAGCGTGGTGCTTGCTGTGGTGCAGCTCCATAATCTCGCCGGAGATGTGCGGCTCCAGAGCGTCGTAAGCGTAATCCAGCTCAGGAAGTTCGTACTTAGTCATTAGGAAAATTCCTCCTCAACACGTTTTTAGGTTGTGCCGTTGATGGTACTCAAGATGAGCGGATGCGCAACCATTTAAGCAATACAATTAATGCGAAATTCATAAAAAATGCTGTTCAGGGATATCTGTCACAAGTTTATGAACGCGGCGGCTGAGTGCGGCGAATCCACTTACTCACGCGCTTGAAGCGCATTCCGGCTGCGCCACCCAGGTCGTCGTCAAGCGGAATGTCGAGGATGGAAGCCCACGTTGGCAGCATTTCTTCCTCGTACCGGTGGCCGTGACCACCGGGGACGGTGACGGAGGCGAGGCCGTCGATAAGCACCTGCCAGAAGGTGACGAACGGGTGCCAGCGCATGGAGGGGAGAACATCGCGGCCGACACGCTCTGCAAGCCAGTCGGGGCGGCGCCAGGCCAGTGGGTAATCCCACCAGACGATGGGGTCAGAGGCATGCTGCAGGAATGCGACGCGCGGGAATTCCCACGGCCCGAACTTGGTGCCATAGAAGGAGTGGTACAGCTCGTCGGGGCGCGTAGCGAAGCGGATGTTTCGCCCCTCGTCGATGACCGGAGCGATTTCCGGAGACCCCTTTGTCCGACGGTGCGTCAGCTCTTTCCACATTGCGGAGAACTGTGGTGCGCCCGTCCAGACAGCACCGTCGACGCGTGCGAGCATGTCAGCGGAATTCTCGAATGCGCCGAGACCGCCAAACCCGCCGAGGGATTCACCGGCGACGTAGACCTTTGGCCGGTCGTTCTCCGGCATCTTGTCGACTTCCTGCAACACCCGATGGATAAGGGTGTGGCCAGCCGCGATTGGGGTTTCGTGGTCCGTTAGCCATGCCACTGGGGAGGGGAGGTCAGAGTACTGCAGAGCGACAGTGGCGCAGTTGCCAAGGGTCAAGAACTCTGCAGCCTGCGCCGACCACGGTGGCACCCAACCGGTGCCGGTGGTGGTGAAGACAACCAAATGATCGCGCCGGAACGCGCCGGTGCGGTGCATCTCGCGGATGATGAGCTCCGCCTGTTCCCGCAGAGAACGACCTGGCACCTTGCCCGCATAAATGCGGATGGGTTCCTGCAGTTCGGAGAGCGGCTTGCCAGTGACCACCGCCAAATCTCGGGCACGGGGGCCTTCAGCGACGAAGACGCGCCCCTCGGCGCCGAGTGCGTACCACGGCTCCAAAGACCATGGACTTCCGGAACGTTCCGGCTCCCAGGGCTGCATGCGGCCTGGAACTACCAGGGTATTCAGGTATCGGGACTTCTTGGCGATGGACTCCAAAGTCCGACGGATAAGCAGTCGGTCAATGCTGGCGGCCACGGCACCACCGACGATGGCACCGCTGAGAACCGGGGCGAGACCGCGCGGCAGCCAGGGGCGGAGGTTGTCCCGCAGTAAGTCATAGCCGCGATTGGCCAGCGCGGAGAGCCCCCGAGTGGTCAGGTAGAGACCACTGGCAATCATTGTGGAAGCGAACTGGCTGCGTGCGGATTCCTGCTCATCCTTGCCCACCAGTCGGCCAATTTCGCGCTGCTGGGAAATAGAGCGCAGCCACAGCGCCGCGGTGGTGGCTGTGGTGGCAACATGCCAGGTCACGGCCAGTGCGCGCTCGTGTCGAGGTGCCGGCGCAAAGCGGTTGAGCGGAGTGCTGGCCAGACGCCGCATCGTCGTGTTGTAGCCATAGCCGATAGCCACCCCGGTGACATGGCCCGCCAACTGTGCCAGGAAGGTCACAGTAACGGTGGCGGTCCGAGTACGCGGCATCAGCGAGGGGCTAAAGGCAGCCCATGACGCAATTTCTGCACCAATTAGACCGGGGTTGGAGGGGATGCCCGCCCGCAGTGCGCTGCGGATAGTGCCAGGGCCGGTACCTAGGAGGCGTTCGCGAAAGACTTTGGTAGCCATCAGACTGCCGGTGCCGACTGCGCCCAGCGCTTTGGCCATGCCAGCTGTGCCAGCGACTCCTGCAATTCCCGTTCGCGCTGCTCGTGCAGCTCGCACTGTCCTGGTGGTTTCGATTGGCTGAGCTACAGGTGTGTTGCCCGTAGACGCAATCGAGGGCGCAATCGAAGTAAATGCGCGACGCAGGAATCTCATAAATCCCATCATGGCAAAATTTTTTCCACGGGGTTTATTCATCTCGCGCCAGTTTTCCGCACAAAGCGTAGCCTGTGGGGTGTCGCAACGTTTTCCGAATCGGTTGAGAAGGATTCGAGGGCTATGAAGCTATCCACAGGAAATAAGGTCGTGCTGATCGGCGCTGGCGACGTCGGCGTGGCATATGCGTACTCGCTGGTCAACCAAGGCACTGTCGACCATTTGGCAATCATTGACATCGACGAAAAGAAGACGATGGGCAACGTCATGGACTTAAACCATGGCGTCGTGTGGGCGTCGTCGCGCACCAAAGTCACTCAGGGCACGTACGCCGACTGTGGCGATGCCGCGCTGGTAGTCATCTGTGCAGGCGCAGCACAAAAGCCCGGCGAGACTCGCCTACAGCTGGTGGACAAGAATATGAAAATTATGAAGTCCATCGTCGATTCCGTCATGGCCAGCGGTTTTGATGGGCTCCTACTGATCGCCTCCAACCCCGTCGACGTACTCACATACGCCGCGTGGAAGTACTCCGGGCTGCCACACAACCGTGTCTTCGGCTCCGGCACCATCTTGGACTCCGCACGTTTCCGTTACATGCTGGGTGAATACTACGATGTTTCCCCGATGAGCGTGCACGCATACATCATTGGTGAACACGGCGACTCCGAGCTGCCGGTGTTGTCCAGCGCCAACGTTGCAGGCGTCAGTCTGTCCAAGCGCCTCGCCGCCGACCCCGCGCTTCACGACGAGCTGGAGGACATCTTCATCCGAACCCGTGATGCCGCCTACGAGATTATCGATGCCAAGGGCTCCACTTCCTACGGAATCGGTATGGGTCTGGCCCGCATTACGCGCGCCATTTTCCAGAACCAAGAGGTAGCTCTGCCGGTCTCCGCATACTTGCAAGGTGAATACGGTCATGAGGACGTGTTCATCGGAACACCAGCCATTGTGAACCGTCGAGGAATTCGCCGCGTTATCGAGCTTGAGCTGGACGAATACGAAAAGAAGCAGCTGGACAAGTCCATTCAGACGCTCCGAGATGTGCAGGATCCATTCTGGAAGTAACTGCTGGTAGCGAGAGTAGATGTCTTCTCGACATGCGCTTTCGGCCGTCTCATTTGAGAATGAGAATGCCCACCTTCTATTGGCCCGCGTGGCCGACTCTGGCCAACGCTTCGTCTTAAACACAGGAGTGCCTTCTCTATGGCAGCGCAGAGCCCTCAAGACACAGCAACAGCAACTGACAACACTGAAAGCGGCGCGGCCGTACCGCGTCTGGATGACCTCATCAGCAAGGTCACTGATCTGATCACAGAGTTGGACGACGTCTCGGTGGAGGCTTCTGCACTGCTCGCAGAGGTGCCGGAGGAGCGCCGTCGGCACGCGGAAAACCTGCTGCACTACGCACACCTGCGCACAATTGACATCCGTGAGCTGCAAAACAGCTTGCACGACCTCGGCGTGACCAGTCTGACTACGGTGGAGACTTTCACCCGGGGGCGCCTTGAGCTCGCTCTCAACGCGCTGTTGGCGCTGGCGGGGCGCACCTCAGACATCGATGTCGCCCGCATTATTGCCGACGATGAGCGCGCGGATATTGCCCTGGATAACAACGCCACCGAGCTGTTCGGTCAGGAGCGCGCGGATGTCACTTCGCACATTATGGTGACCCTGCCCGCCGAGGCCGCCGACGATGCAGAGTTGGTGGAGAGCTTCGCTGCCGCTGGCATGGATCTCGCTCGCATCAACTGCGCCCACGACGGCCCTGAGCAGTGGAGCCGCATGATTGACAACGTCAATGCTGCAGCTGAGAAGGCCGGTCGCCGCATCTTCGTGTCCATGGATCTGGCTGGCCCGAAGCTGCGCACAGGCGATATCGAACCGGGGCCGCGTGTGGGGCGCGCCCGTGTTGTGCGTGACGACGCCGGCACGGTCATCTCCAAGTCCAAGATTTGGCTGACTCCACGGCTGGATGAGCACCCCAAGCCAGCTCCGAGCGATTTGCCGGGGCGTCCCGCACTGCCGCTGGAAGCAGATCAGGGGTGGTTGGAGCAGCTGCAGCTCGAGGACGTCATCACGCTGCATGACTCCCGCTCGGCCAAGCGTCACTTCACCGTTGTGCGCATCGACACCGACTCCGAGGGCGAGGTCGAGGCTGTCCTCGCCGAGGGGGAGAAGAACGCGTGGATCGCCGAGGGCACACACCTGCGGAGCAACTACGAGGTCACGCGCGCTGGTGGTGTGCCACCGACCGTGCAAAAGCTGCGTTTCCACACTGGGGATGAGTTTATTCTCACCAGCCGTGAGGAAATCACCACCATTCCACGCACCGACGATGAAATTCCACGCGTCTCCTGTTCGCTGCCGTCTGCCGTGGCGGCTCTGAAACCGGGCGATCCGGTACTTTTCGACGACGGTGCACTTGGCGCTGAGGTGGTTGAGGTCTCCGAGACGTCGTCAAGCGAAGATAGTCACGTCGATGCCCGGCTGCGTGTCCTGCGTACGAAGCCGAATGGTCAGCCGCTGGCGGCGCATAAGGGCATCAATCTGCCGAACACCGACCTGCCGCTCAATTCGCTTACCGACGAAGACATTGAGCACCTGCGTTTTGTGGTGGAGCATGCGGATATTGCTGCGGTGAGCTTTATTCGCACGCAGGGGGATGCTGAGTACGTCTACAAGGTGCTCGATGAGATTGCGGCAGAACATGAGGCTGCGGGCCGTGAGGACCTGGCGTCGAAGGCTCGGAACCTGGGTGTTGTGCTGAAGATTGAGACTATTCCGGCATTCCAGAATCTGCCGGGAATCATCATCACCAGCATGAAGCGCGCCAAGTCCGGTCTGATGATTGCTCGTGGTGACCTGGCTGTGGAGCTGGGCTTCGACCGTATGGGTGAGGTCCCAGGCCAGATTCTGACGCTGGCGCAGGCAGCCGGTGTGCCGACCATTCTGGGTACTCAGGTGCTGGAGAACATGGCCAAGGCCGGCCTGCCGTCCCGCGCGGAGATTACCGATGCGGCCTTCGCCCTGCGTGCCGAGTGCGTGATGCTGAACAAGGGGCCGCATATTACCGAGGCCATCGCGATTTTGAACAACCTGGCCCGGAAGATGGGACGTTCGCAGCGTAAGAGCCGCATCATGCTGCGGAAGATTCGCAGCTGGTCGGACTAGTGGCTGGGTTAGGGGCCGGGCTAGTTTAGGTAGGTTAGGGGGAGCGCACCTAAAAACACCGTGGGAGAAAAGACTGCGGAAGAAGCCGGCCGCGCGTACGAGAGGAGCCCTGCGGAAAATGTCTAATGAACAGGCAGAAAACGCGGGGTGGGCTGTGCCGCCGCAGTCTCCAAAACAGCAGCCACAGCAGTCCCCACCTCAGGTGGTGCTGCCACCGCAGCAGAGCTGGCAGCCGACTGTCTCGGATTCGACCATCACCGGTGCGACACCGCGCTGGAAGGCCGATGAGATTGTTCGCAAGCGTGCGGACAGCGTCTTTCGATGGGCAATGAGCGGCGCCGGAGTATTCGCCGCATTTACCGTATTCATCTGGATGAGCATCCTGAGCCCCGGCCAGGATTTGGTGGTTTCCCTCCTCGGCGAATTGGGAGCATGGGCTTTCGGTCTCTGCGGAATGGTTTCCCTCATTGGTCTGGGTTTTTCGGTCTACAAGACTCTCCAGGTGCTGCGTGACCGCGCAACGTATGCCCGCCCACTGCTGTCGCGCACGGCAACGGATGTGCGCACGATGCACATGTGGCCAGTGCGCAACATCACGGGGCCCGTGGTCGCGTTGGCTGAAACAGGAGTCACTGCCGTAATGAGGCCAGGTCGCTTTATCTGGTATCTGGCCTGCGTTTTGTGGCCCCTTGCAACGGGTTGGTTTATCGCTGCCGACGTGTCCAGGACATACTTCCAGGCCGGAATCATCACTGTTTTAGCTTGTGTGACAACTGCCCTTACGGCGCGGCTACTCCGCTACGTGTTGGCTCCCGAGGAAGTGCATCGCAACATTCCCGTTGGGGCAGGTCGCGAGTGCACCCAGCCCGGTTTTTGGTCCAAGGGCTTCATCCCCAGCGAAGCTACCGATGAACAAGGGGAGGCGGGCGCGTTGGCCGTCGACAAGCAGCTTTTCGAAGGAACGGCGAGCGAATTCGTCGACGATTTTTATAAGTAGCCCAGGCAGTCGCGAATTACGGACTGCGAATAGGTATTCTGTGGCCTTGTGGGAAAGAAATCTCGTAAGAAGAATAATCAGGCCCCGGAGGGCATGAGCCGCCGTCAGGCGAAGCTGGCAGCCCGCGCTGCTGAGCGTGCAGCGTTGCTGGGCAATCCGCGTCCGTTCAAAGACTTCGACGAAGAGGCTGACATCGTGGCTGTCCGCGAGTTCGCTCCGGCTGTGGTCATTCCGGTCACGGTCGCTGACGCTGAGCGTGACATCAAGCTCTGCACCGTGCTGCCGGGTGGCGTAGCCGCACTGACGCGTGCCGCTGACCAGGGCAATGAGGCTTTCGTCGCGCTGCAGACGCAGGCTCGCACCAATGACGGCGCTGCGGATCTCTCCCGTGCGCTGGCATGGGCTCGCGATGCAGAGCCGGGTCAGCAGCTCTCGGCCGCTACTGACGGCGAGGCTGCACCGCTTACCGACGTCCTGACCGCCGTGGATCTCGACAACATGGAGGTCCACCAGGACTTCGAGTGGTGGATTCCCAAGGGCATTGAACGCACCCCGATGATCGAGCAGAACCTGGCCGTGGCTAACGACGCGATTCTCCCGTCATACCGCCTGGATGCGAAGGTGGCTGGTGCTGTGTGGTGGATTGATCCGGGCGAGCGCGCCCACATCCGCTGGGTGCGTCGTGAAGATGAGAAGCCGCTGCTGGATGCCTTGGCACGCGTGCACGCTGCGGACAACCTTTCGCTGGGAGAGGGCACTAAGTTCGCTGGTGTCTTCCGTACCGATGGCGTGCTGGTGCCGGTCTGGGACCTGGATAACACCAAGCCGCACGACCACTGGATTGCTGCCGTGGAAGAGGCCGACAAGCGTATCGCTGAGGCGCTGGCCAGCGAAGAGCCGCTGACCGCCGAGGAGCGTAAGTCCCGTGAGACCATCGTGTCCCGTCAGGTGACCATTCGGAACTAGGCGGAACTGGTTTAAGAACTAACGCGTGTGGCTCAGCGAAAAGCTGAGCCACACGCGTTAGTTGTCTCTAAGTTATCTGAAGCAGTTTTAGCTACTCTCTTGGCTATCTCAGCTCCGCAAAAAGTGTTGGCGCTTCGATTTCGTCCCAGAGCAGCACATTGCCCGCATAACCGGTATCCATGGCGCCTGAGGTGGGCACGGTAAGAGAATCGGAACCGAACAGCATGCGCAACATCAGCCAGGTCAGATTCCAGACATGGTCACCATCGCCGACGAGCACGGCCTTAGTGCCAGCATGGGCCAGGCGAATCCAGCGGTAGGGGTTGAGCCATACCGCAGGTGACTTCAGCCGTCCCATCAGCGCACTCATGAATTCACGCTGCCGCTCTACGCGGTCCAAGTCTCCCTGGGCGGTAGCACGCGTGCGCACGTAACCCAGGGCACTCGCGCCATCGAATTTCTGGCAACCGGCCTGAATATTCAGGCCTGCCAGCGGGTCGTCGATGGCTTCTTCAGGGCACATTTCGATGCCACCGACAGCGTCGACGACACCGGCGAAACCGCCAAAGCCAATTTCGGCGTAGTGGTCGATGTGAATCCCAGTGTTTTTCTCTACGGTGTCGATGAGCAACTGGGGGCCACCAAATGCGAATGCCGCATTGATCTTGTTTTTGTCATTGCCCGGGATATCCACGAAGGAGTCACGCGGGATACTGACCAACTTCGGCTTACCGAACACCGGAATGTGGGCAATCATGATGGTGTCTGTGCGCTGGCCGAAATCACCACTGCCCGTCGACAGCTTGGCGGCATCTTCCTCTGACAAGCCCGTACGAGAGTCCGAACCGACGAGCAACCAGTTGGAGGACATCGTATTGGCAGGGCGATTTGCCAGACCTGAGAAGGCGTCGACCCTGGTCAGGCGGATGTCGACAAGTGCCATCGTGACGACAAGGAAGATGACGACAACCAGGATGATGGATTTAAAGCGCAAGCGTGGCAGCCGCATGCGTGGCGTGCGGAAGCTCGACCTGGCACCGGCTCCGCCACGACTGCTGCGGCGTCCACCACGGCCAGAACTCGCTGCTTGTGGGGCACTGTAGTAGTCCTGCGACGAACCCTGCGAGGAAGATTGGAAATCCGCATCCGGGTTATAGCCGGGTGGAGGAAACCGCGGATCGCTGCCAGCGCGTCCGCTACCGGTCCGGTTCATCGGTGGACGGGACTCAATGCGCGTTTCGTTCAGTGGCGCCTGCCGACGTTCTGGTTGCGGCCTAGACCTGCGTGGAGGCATAGGCGCTGGGCGGGCTGCCCCTGCCCGAGAAGGGCGGTCAGGGCGGGGAGGGATGGGGCGTCGTGAAGCGCCACGCGAATCGGCCTCACGGGGGCGAGCATGCTTCGGCGACGCCTCGTCCACACGGCGGTAGATGGGGCGACCATAGCGATCTTTGAGCGGTCTGCCGTATCGGTCGCGGGCAATGCGCGAGTCGTCGAAGTTGCCTTCCATACCAATTAAGAATAGGCAACGACAGTGCACTAAGAGAACCGACACAGCAATACAAGTAGTGGTAGCGCTGGCGTTACCCTGCATGCGACGTGCTGAAAGGGTTTGGGACCGAAGAAGAATATGCTGGAAATATGTCCGCAATGAACCAGAACTACGAATGCGCAGTCAACGAGTCGGATGTTTATGTCAAGAGCCGACATGGTGTCCCTCGAGGGTTCTTCGCCTGTGAGGCGGCGGGGCTGGACTGGCTGCGCGAGGGCGAATCTGACGGTGGTGCGCGCGTCGTGGGTGTGCTGGGCGTGAGCGGGCATGCGCTGAAATTGCGTCGAATTGAGTCGATGGCGCCGAATCCACAGGCAGCGTACGAGTTTGGAAAATCGTTGGCTATTACCCACAATCTGGGCGCCGCTGGCTGGGGTGCCGGCCCCGATGAGTGGGAGGGGCACGGCTACTTCGGTCCGCTGGATCAGCCACTACAGATGGACCTGACTCCACGGGAGAGCTTCGGTGAATACTGGGCGAAAGGACGTCTTCTGCCTGCGCTGGGAAAGTTGGAAAACTCCTACAATAACCGTCAGCTAGATATCTTTGACCAGCTCATTGATCGGCTCTTGGCTGGAGATTTCGACAACGAGCCAGACGCCGCGCGTGTCCACGGTGACCTGTGGTGGGGAAACCTCATGTGGGATGCAGACGGCGCGATCTTGATTGACCCCGCGGCACACGGCGGAGCCCGCGAGGAAGATCTGGCACTGCTGGCGCTATTCGGGGCAACGCACTTCGATGAGATCTTGCGTGGCTACGAATCTGTACATCCCCTGCCGGATTTCGCCGAGAGCTGCGAACTCCACCAGCTCTACGCGGTGCTCATGCACGCGGTGCTATTTGGTGGCGGATACGCCGGACAGGCAGCGGCAATGGCAGCGAAGTACGTGCGTTAGCTGGCGTTAGCAGCCTCCAGCACGCTAGCGATCTCCAGTAGCTCTGCCTCACCGCAGTGCACCGCACCGATGTTGACGCTGGTGGCGGGGAGCTTCGCATTGGGTGTGCTGCCGCTTGTGCCCGGCACAGCAATTGGCACGGACACGCTTGCCCACCCAGTCAGATTCCACAGCGACAACCACGGTGTCCACCGGGTTTGCTCGTCAAAGTCCTCCCACGGCGCCAACGCAGAGAAATGCCCAATACGTGGCGGATCAAACGCCAGCGTTGGCGTAATCACCGCATCGACTTCCCAACGCGATCGAATCGCGCCGGGCAGAGCCATCCGCTGCTGATGTGTCGCCGCCGCCTCAGTTGCGGAAATCTCCTGGCCACAGGCGCGAATCCACTGCACGATCTCGGAGTAGTCCGCGCGCGGTAATTTCGTGGACATTCGCGTGATGGTCCGTCGAAAGATTTCGAACACGTCCGGACCTGCCGGGTCATAGGGGCTGGGCACTTCCACCACCTCATACCCGGCGTCGGCAAGACGGTCAGCCGCCGCCCACGCACCGTTTGCCCAGCGCTTATCGACGTCCACCTCAGCATGAAAAGGGCTGATAGTGACACCGATGCGTAGGGGGCGCTGGGACCGTCGGAAAACATGCGAGGTTGCGGAAAAGGGCACCCCGGCCAGTAGCGCTGCGTCATCGACTGTGCGAGTGAGAAAGGCAGGCGTGGAGAGATTTCCACCCGCAATATCGTGTGCTGGCTTCAACCCAACGAGGCCACAGCAGGCGGCAGGCACGCGGATGGAACCGCCACCGTCAGAGCCCAGAGCTGCGGGAACGACACCAGTTGCGACAGCCACCGCGCTGCCACCCGAGGAACCACCGGGAGTGCGTGGCGTGGTATCCGGTTGATTGGACAGCTGATCGGGCGCGGCGAAATAGGGGTTTTCCGGAGCCGGGTAGCCAATCGGCTCGGTGTAGGCCGTCATCCCAACCTCGGAGGTGTGCGTCGTCGACGTGAGGATGGCGCCGCGAGCCAGAAGTTTCGCCACGGGTTCCGAGGTTTCGGTGGCGGTGAAAGCCAAGTTGGCGGAGCCCATCGTGCATTTGACACCGGCGATGGTGAATAGGTCTTTGATCGCCACTGGCAGTCCCAGGAGGTCACGCGAGAGGCCGTGGCTAGCGCGCCGGGCGGCCTCTGATTGGGCAGTGAGGCTGCGTGCGCGGTCGACAGCGTGCTCGGCCAAGGACGTGGCAATACCGAAACGGGCGGGATTGGCCGCGGCGTCGTCGGCAAGCGTGGCGAATTCCGAAACGATCTCCGATACCGAGATTGCGCCACTGCGCACGGCTTCAGTGAGGGCGCGGGCGGGCATCTCGGAAGAAGAGGTCATGCAATAAGTGTAGAAGCCCTCTAATCTGAGCTTATGACGACGGTTACTTATTTGGGTCCAGCGGGCACATTCACCGAGCAGGCGCTGTGGGATATGGCGCGTGCTGGCGAGATTGATCCGGCAGGGGAATCCGCGGTCAATGCGGTGCCGGTGGATAGCCCCGCGGCCGCGCTTGGAGCCGTGCGCCGAGGGGAAGCGGACTTTGCCTGCGTGGCTATCGAAAGCAGCGTGGACGGTCCCGTCACACCAACTTTTGATGCCCTCGCTGCTGGGCCGGAGCTGCAGGTTTTCCGTGAAACCGAGGTCGGGGTGGTCTTCTCTATCCTGGTCTGTCCCGGTACGACGGCGGAACAGGTGCGTACTTTTACGACACATCCTGTGGCGTATCCGCAGGTCAAACAGTGGGTGGATGCCAACCTTCCGGGCGTGGAAGTTCATCAGGCCAGCTCCAATGCGGCGGCGGCTCACCAGGTCGCCGAGGGTACCCACGACGCTTGCGCTGCCCCGGCCCGCGCGGGTGAGCTGCTCGGACTTGAGGCGCTGGCCACTGAGGTCGCCGACGTGCGCGGTGCCCGAACCCGTTTCCTGCTGGTGGGGCGCCCTGGTGTGCCGACGCCGCGCACCGGCGCCGACCGCACCTCGGTCTCCTTCACGCTGCCGAACCAGCCCGGCACACTGATGCGCGCCATGAATGAGTTCGCAGTGCGACAGGTCAACCTCACCCGCATCGAGTCGCGGCCGACACGCGAGCTCTTCGGCCTCTACCGCTTCTACATCGACTGCAACGGCCACGTTTATGATGCACAGGTTGCGGCGGCTCTCGCGGCACTGCACGAATACGCCGAAGACCTGCGGTATCTGGGATCTTGGCCGGTTGCTGAGGGCGGTCGCCGCAGCATTATGACCCCGCCGCCGGATATCTCCCAGTCAATTGAATGGGTCGACGCGCTCAAGGAAGGACGAAGGTAAAACATGACACCCGCCGCGCTCGAAAATCCAGTTGGACAGCTGCCTTTCCTCGATGACCGCCCAGACCGCCCTGAATCTGTCATGCCGATTGATTCCCAGCGCATCATTTTCATCCGCCACGGGCAGACCACCGGCAACATCAACCGCCGCCTGGATACCGCATTGCCGGGCGCACCGCTCACCGACCTCGGTGTGAGGCAGGCGCGCAGTCTGGGACGTCTTTTGCTTCCCGACGTCCACAGAATCGGTGACATTGTCACATCCCATGCCCTGCGTGCACGCCAAACTGGTGCAGGCGCGGTCGCGAGTCTGCACCACCTGGGAGAGACTTCCGTTCGCATCCGCCATGAGGGTGGTCTCCACGAGATTCAGGCCGGCGATCTTGAGGGGCGCAATGATCGCGATGCGCACATGGAGTACATGCGCGCCTTCTATCAGTGGCTCAATGGAGAGCTGGAGTACCGCCTTCCCGGCGGTGAATCCGGTGCTGACGTGCTGAATCGGTACCTGCCGACGCTACAGCAGCTGCTGGAGCAGGCAGGAGCGACAGGTGGTGAATCCAAGGAGTCCAGGGAGGGCAGCAGCAAGGATGTCGTCATTGTCAGCCACGGCGCGGCTATTCGTCTGATTGGGCAGTATCTGACCGGGGTGGATCCGGAATACGCACTGCGACACCGCATTGCCAATACCGAGCGAATTGAGCTGGTTCCGAACGCAGCGGCCGTCGGCAAGCGTGCTGGCATTGAACCGGGCGCGTGGGATGTGCGTCGCTGGGGCGACAGCGAGTTGCCCTAGAAGGGAGCGAAACGGCGACCGTTACTGCTGACCGTTACTGCTGGCCCTCCTGAATCTCGCGGCGCTTCTGAGCTGCCAGGCGTAGGCGTTCTGTGCGACGCTTGGATTCCTCTTCGCTGATTTCGTTGAGGAGCTCTTCTTCGTCATCATTGATGTTCAAGGCGGCGCGCCCGATAAGGGCAACGGCCGCAGCGACGATGAAGCCGAGCCACGCGTTATCGATATTGGTGAAAAACATCAGAACGATAGTGACACATACGATAACGCCTGCAGCAGAATCAACAATGTTGAGCTGGCGGCCCTTTTTCATCAGGTTTTGCAGCTCTTGATCGACACTTTGATGCTGCGGATTAGCCGGGGTGCCCTGTGAACTCTCGGGGGAGACCTCAGCGGGCAGGTCCGCGAAGAGAGTTTGCAGTTCTGCCCGAGTTTTAGCGGAAGCAGCACTTTCGGCGCGTTTGGAGAACTCATCGACATCCAAGTAGCCATCAGCGAAATGATTGCCGAGACGCTCCATGGCAGCGTTGCGCTCCCTGTCGCCGACCCTGATTTCTGGCTTCTCGCTCGAGTTGTCGCTCATGGTTATTAAGGTTACAGGGAAGAAGAGGGGAGGGGACAGCATCGCGAGAGGAACGAGACCGTGCACGGCGGGACAAACTTATCCGTAGCCGAGTCGGTCCAAATCCTCCTCCTCGAGGCCGAAATAATGCCCGATTTCATGCAGGAGAGTGACCCGAATCTGCTCCACCAGCTCCTCTTCGGTGCGGCTGATGCGGCAGAGCATGTCGCGATACAGGCTGATTTGGTCAGGCGGACCCCAGTGGTTGTTAGAACGCTCGGTCAGAGGTATGCCCTCGTAGAGGCCCAGCAGTGTGGGGTCGTCGAGGTTATACGGGTGGACCTGGATGATGACCTGATCGAGCTGGTCGAGAAACTGCGTGGGGATGCGGTCGATGGCCTCATCGACAAGTGCATCGAACCGCTCCGGGCTAACGTCAACCATTTATGGTGCTGCCTCGCAATGTCCTCTTGTTTTACTGGCCGATTGTTCTACTGTCCTGCGGGAGCGACTGCGTTATCCACAGCGCCTGCTTCTGCACCAGTACCGTCGGCACCGACCTCACCGGCGTCACCTGTGCCAGCGCCAGCGCCAGCGTCACCCTGCTCCTCCCGCAGCGGATTGCGCGGCGGCGGAGCCACGGGCGGCTGGCCGTCGATAGTGAAGGACTCGTTAGCGTGGCCGTTGAGAGTGGAGAACCCGCCCTGGCCATTGTCTTTAATCAACCAGCAGTTCACACTGCGCGAGCCAGCATTGAGCGACTCCTGCGACAGTGAGGTCCAAAATGGCAACAGCGTTGAGTTATACAGCGGGTCGTCACCGCCGAGGTAATTCTGCGCGAGAGTCACACACTGTTCCGCGAGCACATCATTTTGCTCCTGGTCAGTGGGGATGTTGTCACCGAAATGGTTGCGGAGATTGACAATTCCCGTCGACTCCATCAGGTGATCTTCCACGCAAGGCACCTGGCGGATGGCGCCGCTTTCGTCCAATGTCACGCAACGGCCGCCCTCGAACACGCGGGACTGATCCTGCCCGGCCGCAGGCCCGGACATGTGCGTCGTGTTGCCGTCTTCATCGACGACCTGGATACCGCACAGGAAGGTTCGGTCACCCTTTTCCCACTGGCTAGGCGAAGGAATGATTGGCGCAGTGATAAAGCGACCATCCGGATCGTACTGGCCGCCCAGGTATTCAGTCACAGTGTCACGACACACGCCATTTTGCAGAGCCACCAAATTGTCCGTTGTCGGGTAGTTGGCAGTTTTTGCGTATTGCCCCGGATGTTCCTCGTAGTCGGCGAGGTTCAGTTTCTTGGCGACCTCATAAGCGTGTGGCTGCTCACAGGGCACGACGCGGAAGTCAGAAACATTCAAATCTTCTGCCAGATTCCAGTCCAGACAGTTGCCCGCGGTTGCGCTGGTGAACGCCGTCGTCTCCTTGTCAACGATGGTCGTCGTTGTCGACGATGACGCGCTTGCCGACGAGCCCTTGCCCCCAAGTGGCCCACTCGGTGGCTCGATGACTCCCGCTTGCAGCGCGAATGCCATTCCCGCGGCGCCGACCAGCATTGCCGTCGACAAAGCGCGCATTCCCCAGCTTCCACGCGAGTTACGGGAAGCGTTGGCATCGTTGCTGGCTGCGGAGGATGCACCAGCGCTGGCATCTGCGCCAGTACCTGCACCGGAGTCAGTGTCTGTGGCGGCAGCGTGCTCGCGATTCTGGTTCATATTGTCATCAGCCATAGTGACCCCATTGTGCACCGCCAATGAGCCTGTGGACAAGGTAACGCTCTGTCCGAGTTTGCGGTCCGAGTTTGCTCAATAACTTCAGGCACTACAATAGTCCGGTATTTGTTCGCTACCCGAGGACCCGAGTCTTGACCTGGACTGCACTACTCAGCCTGCTGGGCGTCCACATTATTGGTATGGCCTCACCAGGGCCTGACGTCTTCTTAATCCTGCGCCTTGCCACCAAATCCCGAAAGCATGCCATCGCAGCGGTTGCGGGTATCAGTACTGGTGCCACGATCTGGATGACCCTCACAGTGTTTGGGTTCGCAGCTGTCATCACCGCCAATCCTTTGCTGATGGGCGTAATCCAGCTCGTTGGTGGCTGTTATCTCATTTACATGGGTATCAGTATGGCCAAGGCAGGCATCAATACCCTCCGCGAACTGCGCGCCGGTGCCGCACCAGCCTTGGGAAGTGAGGCGCTCCGGTCACCGAAGGCGACGTTCCGCCAGGGTTTTTTCACAAACATGTCGAACCCGAAGATTGTTCTCTTCCTCACGGCAGTGCTTTCACAGTTCATTCCCGCAGGCGCATCCGTGGGGACGCTCGTGCTTTGTACGCTGGTGCTAATCGCCTCCCAAATCGCTTTCTTCCTATTTATCGCAATCGTGGTGTCGACGGATGCCGTCGTCAAGCGAATGGTGCTGGCAGGGCCGTGGATTGACACTGTCGCCGGCGTGATCTTCCTCGTCCTCGGCGCGCTGCTGGTCGCCTCAGGAGCGGAAGCGGCACTCTAGCAAGCCTTGTGCCTGCTTGCCGACGTAAACCAGGTACTCTAGGTGACGTGATTGATCTCAAATTTCTCCGCGAAAACCCTGAAGTAGCCCGCGAGTCCCAGCGCACCCGTGGTGAGGACCCGGCATTGGTCGATCAGCTGCTGGAAGCTGACGCTAAGCGCCGTGAGGTTATTGCCTCCACCGACGCGCTGCGTTCGGAGCAGAAGGGCTTCGGTAAGAAGATTGGTCAGGCGTCGAAGGAAGAGCGCCCGGCCATGCTGGAGAAGGCCAAGGAGCTTTCCGACGCCGTGAAGGCAGCCGAAGCGGAGCAGAAGGAAGCCGAGGCTGAGGTCGAGCGCCTGCAGTACCTGATTGGCAACATCGTTACCGGTGCGCCCGCCGGCGGCGAAGATGACTTTGTCGTGCTGGAGGAAATCGGTGAGATTCCGCAGTTCGACTTTGAGCCCAAAGATCACCTGGACCTCGGTGAGTCGCTGGGACTTATTGATATGGAGCGTGGCGTCAAGGTCTCCGGTTCCCGCTTCTACTTCCTGACCGGCTACGGTGCCATGCTGCAGCTGGCTATGATGAACCTGGCTGCTCAGAAGGCAACTCAGAATGGTTTCCAGCTGATGGTGCCGCCGGTGCTGGTTCGTCCGGAGACCATGTCGGGTACCGGTTTCCTCGGTGCGCACTCCGATGAGATTTACTACCTGCAGGAAGATGACCTCTACCTGGTCGGTACCTCGGAAGTCGCGCTGGCCGGCTACCACTCCAACGAGATTATTGACCTGTCGGAGGGGCCGCGTCGCTACGCTGGTTGGTCTTCTTGTTTCCGTCGTGAAGCGGGCTCTTACGGCAAGGACACCCGCGGAATCCTGCGCGTGCACCAGTTCGACAAGCTGGAGATGTTCTCCTACTGTCCGCCGGAGCAGGCGGAGGCAGAACACCAGAAGCTGCTGAACATGGAGCGCGAGATGCTGGCCGCGGTCGATGTTCCGTACCGCATCATCGATGTTGCTGGTGGCGACCTGGGTGCATCCGCTTCCCGCAAGTTCGATACCGAGGCGTGGGTGCCGACGCAGAACACTTACCGCGAGTTGACCTCGACTTCGAACTGCACGACTTTCCAGGCTCGTCGTTTGAAGACCCGCTACCGCGATGCCGATGGCAAGTCCCAGTACTGCGCCACCCTAAATGGCACGCTGGCTACGACGCGTTGGCTGGTCGCCATTTTGGAAAACCACCAGCAGGCCGATGGTTCTGTGGTGATTCCGGAGGCCCTGCGTCCGTTCATGATGGGCAAGGAAGTTCTCGAGCCGGTTAAGTAGGTGTGGCCCCGACACAGCCACACACTCACTTCACGACACCTATGGCACCTCATGCCACCTCCACAGCTGGCATGAGGTGCCATAGGTGTCGTGAAGTGCCCTAGGGGGCGTCCCTATGTTTTTGTCAAGCCTAAATCGGAGTTTTTAAGTGAAACTCTTGGGGGTAGGTTTAGACATGGTTATTGTGCCCATCAACTGGTGTTGGTGGGCCTGATTTTCGTGTCACAGGAGCAATTCCTGCATAGGCGGCCAGGTGGCCAGAGGATGCGAAGTCGGATCCATCACCGATGGAAAGCAAGATTTGTGCTGCGGTCTTGATACCGATTTCCGGCATACTCGATCCAAGGCCTCGGAGGCAGGGAAGTCCTCCAGCATGCCGTCGACCTGGCCGGCGATAGGTTCGCGTCGGCTCGCTGGGTTCGCGTGGGCTGGGCCAATTTTCAATTCCCAAGACGTGGGTGGGGTGACTGCGCTAAGAAGTAGGTGGGGGATTGAGTCAATAATTTGGCAAGAGGATCGATAGCAGCGGCATGATTGAACCAGGAAAAACTTCGCTCGAAGTTGACTGCGTATATGGACACAGCAGCATTCTTGGTGAGATTAGCGCGGAGATCCGTAAGGGGGAATTTGTCAGTATCACCGGCCCGAATGGGGTGGGAAA
This sequence comes from Corynebacterium sp. HMSC063A05, assembly GCF_001809695.1. Taxonomy (NCBI): domain Bacteria; kingdom Bacillati; phylum Actinomycetota; class Actinomycetes; order Mycobacteriales; family Corynebacteriaceae; genus Corynebacterium; species Corynebacterium sp. HMSC063A05. The sequence goes on from NZ_KV798502.1 coordinate 35,395, forward strand.
ATCCACGTTGATTAGCACCATTGCTGGTGAGATAGAGCCAATCGAAGGTACTGTGCGGGTTGCTTGCGAGGGCGAAGAAACTTTCGTTGATCCGTCAAGCCCGCAAGGCGCTGGCTGCGTGACCAGCATTTCTGATCCAGCATTTCTACCGGACTTAACTCTCGGCGAGCATATTAACCTGGTTTCCCTGCGCACAGGTGTGGGAATGGACACGCTGCTGAGTCGGTTGGAGCCATGGCGCGTTGCTGAGTTGCCCAACACTTTGCCCAGTCGGCTTTCGAGCGGTCAGAAGCAGCGGGCAAACTTGGGAATCCAATTGGCGGTTGCGGCTCCGGTTGTTGTGTTGGATGAACCCGAGCGCCATCTCGATGCGGATTGGACTCGGCTGCTGTGCGCGCAACTTCGCCAAATGGCACAGTCTGGATTCACAGTGATTGTGGCATCGCATTCGCCAAGTCTCATCGATGAGGCAGACTGGGAGATTCGACTGTGAACCTTGAAGGCTTGAGTTTTCCTCTCAACGTATTTCAAGTAGTTGGCTTAGTAGGGATTATCTTCCTGCTGGTCATCATTGCGGAACGAATGGCTCCGCTGAGGTCCGTTGACCGCGACCGATGGGAATGGGAGTATCGCCCCGCACGTCGATTTCCCGGCATTGACCGCGACGGCTGGCTCCAAGTGCTGGTGTTCACCGTATTTGGGTTCGGCATTGGTGGGGTTTTCCGATATGTCCTTGGGGTTGCAAGACCACGTCGTTTAGCGACGGTGCTTTCTAATGGCGTGACACAATCGATGACTCGTGTGACCCTGATGTTCTTTAATGCGGAGCTGGCATCGAATATTTACGCTGCTTCCTGGTTGCGGAATGCGACGATCAAGGAACGGCCGTTTGTGCGCACTTCCTTGCCAGCGTTAATGCTGAGGAGGCTGGTGCGCCGTGGATATATTCCACTGCTATTTGTTGCGGTTGCATTGGCGGAGTTTTCGGTTGTCCCGCTGATTGGAAATGGTGGGCGCACACTTGTACTACTCTGCTGGGCGGTGCTTGCCTCTGCAGTATGGCGGGCGACTAGGCTCGAAGCGCCAGGTCAGCTGCCGTGGCGAGTGGCGATACTGAGCGTTGTGACCGTCCTGGGAATGGCCGTCCAATTCCTTCCGGGGATGCCGCTAAATCCCATGTATTCCATGCTGTGGGCGGCCGTGGCAATTGTCTATTGTGCACTTGTTCGAGGAAAACCACGGGAGACTAATGATTTTTCCTCGATTGAGATTGGTTTGGGCGCACCATTAGAAATGGGCAAGCTGGGGTATTGGTTTTCCGGCAGCCTTGCGATTATTCCGGCTATTGCATCGGAATTGATGGCGATTGCGCCGATTATGTAGGAGCTGCGGCTACAATGCTCCGACTAAGCGGTCGGGCTGCATCGGCGGGAAAAGGGGAGAAGGAGGGGGAGAGGCAACGTCTTCTACTAGGAGCTGTTGGCCTACAGCTCCTAGCTGTGAAGTACTTCGATTGCAATAGCGAGCAGGCCGGTGCTGACGGGCTGCGGAGTAACGCTTTGACCTGCCCGAATTACATCGACATGGTTTACGACACCCCAGTTTTCTTCCACGTGGCCTTCAGCCCAGCGAAGAGGGGAAAGACAAGGCATGCGGCCGAAGCTGCGACCGATGCCGTGGCAACACCGGCTTGGACTAATGCTGGATTGATCTTGGAGTTTTCTTCCGTGAGAACGCCGATCAGCTGAGCTGGAGCAATGGCGCAAGTGAGAGTACCTAGGGACGCGACGCGCAGAGTATCTTCGCGGTCATCTGCCTTGAGCAGCGAAGCAGCTGAGAATCCAGCTCCGACCGTAGAAACCACGAAGGGAAGAAGCAGAGTTTCCTTCGGTGCTGTCTTTTGAACTGCCTCGCCGTTTAGCTTCCATTTTGTGTGGACTTCTGAAGGCAACTGCTTCCAGCACCTGGCCAGTGCGACTCCGTGCGCAACCGTCACAGCCGCGGGGAGAAAAGCGGTCGCCTGCAGTGCGCGAGCCGGAATTTCAGAGATAACCTCACCGTCAATATCGTCCGGGCGGACAATCCCGAGCTTGGTGGCTACTGCAGCCCAATTGATAGACCAGCCAAAACCCAACAGGTGAGGTTGGAGAATCCGCGGGTCGTTCATATTCCACAGGGAAGCGCGACCGCGCTTGGAAAATACTCGAAGTGGGTTGCTGAGGTAGCGTCGCAAAGCGCTCGGTTCACCAACTTGCTCGGCGACTCGCTCGGCGTATTCGGTCGCCGTTCCCAGCTCTTCGGCCAGGTCCGCGTGGACGTCGTTAAGCTCTTGCAGAAGACTCTCCTGCTCGGCAATGATCGCCTTGCGTTGTGCGGGCGATGTTCCGATTTCGCGCAGTTTGTGGTCGATGGCGGTGAGGTAGGTGTTCATTGGGGATCCTCGGAAAATAGTGCGGTCATGTCGGCGGATAGGTCGATGAAATCCTGATGTAGCTGCGTGAGTGTTTGCTGTCCTTTGTCTGTTAGTGAGTAGTACTTGCGGGGCGGCCCCTTGGGGGATTCCTCCCAGCGATTGCTAATCAAGCCGTTGGTGGTCAGCCGCGAGAGTAGGGGGTAGACGGTTCCTGCGGGCGCGCTGAGGTGGGGGTAGGCGTTGAGCTTTGCGACGAGTGCCGCGCCATAGAGTTCTTCGCGAGAAATCAGCTTGAGAATGGCGAGCTCGAGTACTCCCTTCTTCAGTTGTGTTTGTGGGCGTTTGGGCATGGCGTTGTGCTTTCTTTCCGGCGGTAGAAGGAAGTTGTTTGAGTAGAATCCTTTTCATACCTAGTATCTTGTAATGCCAACTATACCCCCAGTAGTTTGTATTGCCAAGTACTGCACGCCTATACCGCACAGAGAGAACAGAACAAAGAAAAATGAGGGGCAATTGTCAAAAGACAATCGCCCCTCATCCCACCGGGTTGGCTCTATGAAGAACTTGTAACAGCTAGGAACCGGTTCGGTTCCTATTTAGCGTTCAATTAAATGCGCTCATCGAGCCAGGCAATAGCCGTCGCAATGGCCTGGTGCTGTGCCGGTTCATTGAATACCTCGTGGAACTGGCCTTCGAACTCGATCAGCTGCTTGTCGGTGGACGAGATGCCGTTGTACCAGTCACGCGAGAAGAACGGTGGCACAATCTCATCCTGGCCACCCATCATGACCAGGGTCGGCTCAACGAAGTCGACGGAGTTGGTGCCGTTGTAGGTGGCGGCAAACGCCATTTGTTGAGCCATGCCGAGCGAAAGCTTGGAGTTGTTGTACGGATCAGTGCCGTATTCATCACGCACTGCCTGGGAAGAAGAAGTTTTCGCACCCAGCGGGTTGCCAACCTGAATCAGGTCAGTGCCCGGCAGCGATGGGACGCGCATCTCGGTACGGTTCGGTACTTCCTTGAGCATGCGCGTGTTGAAAGTAGTCATGTCCTGGAACGGCAGACGCTGGTAAATCGTCGGCTGGGCTTCGCGCTCGACATCGGTCATGGCTTCTGGAGTGATGGTTTCGCCCTTGTCCGTGCCGCCGTAGGGGTTGAACAGAGCGCCACCGCCGTTGGCGACGATGCCATCGACACTGCCCGGGTACTTGATGCCGTGGAAGTCCACAGCAAGACCGCCCATGGAGTGGCCGAGCAGGAAGGTCTTCGTGCTCGGGTTCTCCGCCTTGGCCTTCTCTACAAGCATGTGTAGGTCATCGACAAGCGAGTGGAAATCATCGATGTGACCACGAGCAACTGGAGTGCCTTCAACCTGGCCCGTGTGGCCGTGACCGCGGTGGTCGAGGCGGTAGACGTTGTAGCCGGCGTTCAGAAGCTTGCCAGTTACCCACTCGTAGCGACCCAGGTGCTCTGCAGCACCATGCACGACGACGACAGTGGCCTTGGCGTTCGGAATGGTGTTGGACTTCCAGTAGATTTGAGTGCCCTTGCCATCCTCCGACGTCATATAGCCGTCGGTCACCGTAACGTGGCGACCGTCAACTGTAGTGGTCGGCGCCGGGGTAGTTGGCAGTTCGACCATCGCAGTGGACTGCGGGTCAGGGGTTGGCTCCAGCGGGTTTTTAATGAAATCCGTTGGGGTTGCTGATGCTGCCGGAGTGGCCAGTGCCAGCGTCAGGGCGGTGGTCACACTCGCAGTGAAAATCGATGCACGACGCATGATTGCTCTTTTCTATTTTCAATCGAGGAGCGGATGGTAGTGATAATAATTTTATTATAACAAACAAGCCCTGAATTTATAATAAAAATGGCTCGGAAAACCGAATCGGTTTTCC
>NZ_KV798502.1:39802-99224 GCF_001809695.1 Corynebacterium sp. HMSC063A05
TTTCCGGAGCCATTCTTAGGCTCTTACGAGGGCTTATTCAGGCTTCGGTGCCTCCTCAGCATCGGTATCCTCGACCCAGCCGTAGGTGCGTTCAACGGCACGGTTCCACTGGTGGAACAGGCGATCGCGCTCTTCGGCCTCCATCTTCGGACGCCACTTCTTGTCAATCGTGATGTGAGCCTTGACCTCATCCAAGCTCGACCAGAAGCCAACGCCCAGACCTGCACCATATGCAGCGCCGAGAGCAGTGGTTTCAATGTTGTTCGGGCGCGTGACAGTGACATCTAGGATGTCGGACTGGAACTGCATGAGGAACTCGTTCATGGTCATGCCGCCATCAACGCTCAGCGTCGTGATGTCCGTGCCGGATTCTGCCACCATGGCATCGAGAACCTCACGAGTCTGGTACGCAGCAGCCTCCAGCACAGCGCGGGAGATGTGGTTGCGGTTAACGAAGCGAGTCAGGCCGACGATGACGCCACGGGCGTCCGGCTGCCAACGAGGAGCGAAGAGACCGGAGAATGCCGGCACGATGTACACGCCACCGTTGTCCTTGACACTCTTTGCTTTGTTCTCGATGGAAGCGGCATTTGGAATCATTTGCAGCTCGTCACGCAGCCACTGAACAAGTGCGCCGCCCATGGAGACAGAACCCTCGAGAGCGTAGACCGGCTTCTCACCCTCGACCTGGTAGCAGACGGTGGAGATGAGGCCGTGCTCGGACCACTTCGGGTTCTCGCCGGTATTCATCAGCATGAACAGGCCAGTGCCGTAGGTGTTCTTGGTGTCGCCCTCGCCGAAGCAACCCTGGCCGAACATGGCGGCCTGCTGGTCGCCGAGAATACCTGTAATGGGAAGGCCGGACAGAGCATCGCGGGCGCGAACGCGACCGAAGTTGCCTACTGACGGGCGGATGTCCGGCAGCATCGACATTGGAATGCCAATTTCACGGCAAATGTCCTCGTCCCACTCGAGGGTCTTGAGGTCCATCAGGAGAGTACGGGATGCGTTGGTGACGTCCGTTGCGTGGACTGCAGATTCGCCGTTGTCACCCTCTGCGCCGCCGGTGAGGTTCCACAGCAGCCAGGTGTCGATGGTGCCGAAGAGCAGGTCGCCAGCCTCGGCCTTTTCGCGAGCGCCCTCGACGTTGTCGAGGATCCAGCGCACCTTCGGGCCTGCCGGGTAGGAGTTGATACGCAGGCCCGTGGTCTCACGCCAACGGTCCGCGCCTTCATCCCCCATGAGCTCCTTACAGATGGTGTTCGTGCGGGTGTCCTGCCAGACGATGGCGTTGTAGACCGGTTCACCAGTGTTCTTGTCCCAGACGACAGTGGTTTCGCGCTGGTTGGTGATACCGATTGCCTCAATGTCCTGGGAGGAGATGTCGCCATCAGCGAGAGCTTCACTGACTACGCGACGAGTGTTGGTCCAAATCTCCTGGGCATCGTGCTCGACCCAGCCCTCTTCCGGGAAGATCTGCTTGTGCTCCATCTGGGCGACAGTGACGATCTCTGCGTCATGGTTGAAGATGATGCAGCGGGTGGAAGTAGTTCCCTGGTCAATGGCGAGGACATATTTGCTGTGCATCATGGGGGATACTCCTAGCGAAATTGTGTGTAAATGTGAGTTTTCGGACTTGCGCTATTTTATTGTGCGTTCACTCTCATATTCCCGTTATCCGATGGCAAAGGCAAGAGCGCCTGCAGCCACAGCTGCCAGCATCGGTGCGACAATCGGGACCCATGCATATGCCCAGTTCGCATCGCCCTTGCCCTTAATCGGGAGCACGAAAGCGTAGGCCAAACGGGGGCCGAGGTCACGAACAGGGTTGATAGCGTATCCAGTCGGGGAACCAAGGGAAAGACCAATCGACACAATGATGAACGAGACACCGAAGTAGGTCAGCGGGCCAAGCTCGCCGCCGGCTGGGCCGAACAGGATGAATGCGAGCAGAACGAAGGTCGCGATGAACTCGGTGACGGCATTCCAGAAGTTATTTGGATGAATCGGTACGGTGAAGAAGTTGCCACCGGTCTCGGCATTTGCATTGGTCGGATTGCCGTTGTCGTCAACGCCATTGGCATCGAACAGCTGCTTAAACGCGGCCCATGCCAGGATTGCACCTACGAATGCGCCCAACAGCTGACCTGCGGCATAGTAGGGGACAAGGCTCCAAGCCAGGCTGCCTTTGACTGCCAGGGCAACGGTTACCGCTGGGTTCAAGTGCCCGCCGGATACGTCGGCAATAGATGCGCCAGCGAAAACGGCCATACCCCAACCGAAGGCAATGCCCATCCAACCAGCATTTGCTGCGCGGGTAGTCCGGAGGTTGATAGAGGCGCAGACTCCGTTACCGAGCAGAATCAGAATGGCGGTTCCGAAAAACTCCCAGAGGAATGCCTGGGATCCTGTGATTGTCTCCATGAGATGTAGAAACTCTCTGTGAGTCGTGACCGGGCAAGGTCACGATGAATCTTGCAACGTAGAATTCTTTAGGTATAAGAAATGCCGGCGAGAAACTATTTTTCGCCGGCACTTTTATTTCGACCCCATCAGCCCTTTGAAGTGCGAAGCCGTTTTCCCGAGAAGGAAGCTATTTCGTTGTGGCTACAGCGCTGGTGGCCATTCAAGAGCTAACTCGTATGGCTACCTAGGGGAGGGTGGGAAATGAACTAGCGGTCGAGGCTGACGTCGACGTCCGCGCGAGTTTCCACTGCATGAGCAGCAATCTCGTTAGCGGCCTTGTCAGTCAGCTCACGTTCAGCTGCCAGGGTTGCTTCGACACGCTCGATGAAGACCTTGATCTCCTTCTCCATCGTATCCTTGTCCCAACCCAGAGCTGGGGCAACCAGTTCAGCGGTGGCCCGAGCGCTGTCGACACCGCGGTGTGCGTACTCCATGGAGACGCGCAGGCGGCGCTCCAGGATGTCGTCGAGGTGCTTTGCGCCTTCGTGGGTCACTGCATAGAGAACCTCAGCGCGCATGTACTGCTCAGCGGCCTCCAGCGGCTCGAGCAGGGACTTGTCCTCGGCTGCCGGAGCCAGAACCTCGTAGATGAGGGAGCCGTAGCGGTTGAGCAGGTGCTCGATCTGCTTTTCGGTGATACCGAACTGCTTGGCCAGCTCTGCCTTCTGGTTGTTCAGTGCGTGGTAACCATCAGCACCGAGTAGCGGGACATCAGCGGTGACGGACTCCGGTACCTTACGTGGGACATCCTGGACTGCAGCGTCAATGGTATCGGCACCGATGACGCGGTAGGTGGTGTACTTACCGCCTGCGACGGAGACCATGCCCGGAGCAACGTGGGCAACAGCGTGGTTGCGGGAGAGGTTGGTGGTGGAGTCAGAGTCGCCTTCCACCAGTGGGCGCAGACCCGAGTAGACACCGACGATGTCGTCGTAAGTAATCGGGCGGCGAACCTTGGCGTTGACGTGATCGAGGATGTAGTCGATGTCAGCGCGGGTAGCTGCCGGGTTTGCCAGGTTCATGGTCCAGTCGGTGTCGGTGGTACCGATAATCCAGTACTCACCCCACGGAATCACGAACAGGACGGACTTCTCAGTCACGAAGGTCATTGCCACCGAGCCCTCAAGAGCGGACTTCGGAATAACAATGTGGACACCCTTGGAGGTGTGGACGCGGAACTTGCCGGTGACGCCAGCCAGCTTCTCAATCTCATCGGACCAAATGCCGGTGGCGTTGACGAAAACGCTGCCGCGGATAGTGGTGGTCGCGCCAGTGTCGGTGTCAAGGAGCTTCGCGCCGACGATGCGCTCGCCTTCCTTCACGAAGTCGACAACCTGGGTGGAGGTGCGGACGTCAGCGCCGAAGTGAGCAGCGGTGCGCAGGACAGTCATGGTGTGACGGGCATCGTCAACCAGAGTGTCGTAGTAGCGAACGCCGCCGACCACGGCATCTTCCTTCAGACCCGGAGCCTGCTTCAAGGTTCCCTTGCGGGAGTAGTGCTTCTGCATCGGAACCTGCTTGGCACCACCCATGACGTCGTAAAGGAAGAAGCCCGATGCCATGAACGGACGCTCCCATACGCGGTGAGTCAGAGGGAAGACGAAGCGCAGTGGCTTAACCAGGTGCGGTGCCAGATGCGACATGGACAGTTCGCGCTCGCGCAGGGATTCAGCTACCAGGCGGAAGTCCAACATCTGCAGGTAGCGCAGACCGCCGTGGAACATCTTTGAGGAGCGGCTAGAGGTACCGCCTGCGAAGTCACGAGTTTCAATGACCGCAGTCTTCAAACCACGGGTTGCGGCATCGAGCGCAGCGCCAGCGCCTACAGAACCGCCGCCGATAATGACGACGTCGTATTGCTCGGTACCGAATTTCTCCCAAGTCTTTTCATGCTGTTCCTTGTTCAGAACTGCAGATGGGGCGAGAGATGAAGAGGACGACATTTTCCAATCCTTCCCGGTGGGGGGCGTTGATTTTTTCGTCGAAGAGAATTTCTCGGCTCACGGCTCAGGTTACCAAAACTCGGCTTACTTGTAAGCGCCAACCTACGGTTACGTAGATATAAATAATGGGGCAAAAAGTCACGAAAATCGCGCCAGTAATGTTGTTCGATTTTCCGCAGGTAGATGGCTATGTTAATAGAGATTTACTACTTTTAGACTGAAAGTCAGTTGGCAATAGAATCCCCCATAATGGGGGTGCCAAAGAGGGCTGATGGGTGGGCAATGGGTGCACGGCGGGCGTGTGGCGTATTTGAGGGGCGATGACTGGAGCTGCGCTCGGATTTACACATGAATATGAGCCTGTAACGACATTTATCCGCGAGTCTCAGATACCAGTGCATATTGCCCCGCTAAGGGGTGCGAAAGATTGTAGAGTAAAAGCCATGTTCAAGGATCCTGTGTACTTAACGATTATCGGATTGGCGCGCACCGTCTTCTTTGCCCAAGGTTTGAAGTTCACCGTTAAGGGCTGGGAAAACGTGCCAAAAGACTCTGGCGCCGTTCTCGTTACTAACCACACCGGATACATGGACTTCACCTATGTCGGTATTCCATTCCGCAAGCACCGCCGTTTTGTCCGTTTTATGGCGAAGAAAGAAGTTTTCGACCACTCGGTCGCAGGACCAATCATGCGTGCTTGTAGGCACATTCCGGTCGACCGCACTGACGGCTCCAAGTCCTTCGAAGAGGCCTGCCAGAAGCTGGAAAACGACGAGTTGGTAGGCATCTTTCCGGAGTCGACGATCTCGCGCAGTTTTGAAGTCAAGAATCTGAAGTCCGGTGCGGTGCGTATGGCGCAGCGCACCGGCAAGCCCATCATCCCAGTGCTGATTGTGGGATCCCAGCGCGTGTGGACGAAGGGGCACCCTAAGCATCTCGGTCGCAGCAATACTCCGATTCATATTACGGTTTTGCCACCGTGGACCCCAGAGGGCGATCCGGCGGAAGCCACTGAAAAGCTACACGAAATCATGGATCAGGGCGTCCGTCAGCTCTGGGACGAGTACGCCGCTGAAGAGGGGCCCCTGCCGAAGGGCGCCTACTGGGTACCGGCTCGCCTTGGCGGTGGTGCACCGACTTTCGAAGAGGCCCAGGCAGAGGACCTGAAAGTCGAAGAAGAGCGTCAGCGTATCCGTCATTTGCGCGGTGACCTGGCCGCATTCAAGGAAAAGCTAGCCGAGTCGGCACGTGAATTCGGCGATAGCGCTCGTGAGTTCGGCGATCAGACCAGGCAACAGTTCCTCGATGCGTCGCAAACGATGAGCGCGGAGTCTGCTCGCCGAAGGGAACAGACGACCGCCTTGTTGGCGCAGTTCCGTCAGTCTGTGGAACAGATGGCTGATGATGTCGTCGCCGGTGCCAAGGAGAGCAAGGAGTCCGTGCGTACTGCCACGGATTCGATGCGCGTGACGTTCCGCGAAGCGTACGTGCAGCTAGAGAAGGCCTCCGCCTCCGGTGTCGAGCAGACGCAGCAGACCGTTTACCGTCTTATCGGCCAGTCGATGATGATCCGCGACAAGCTTCCGCAGCGCTTGAACAGGCTCATCACCGCTCAGCCGGAAACGTTTATCTTCGATTACCCCGCATCGCTTGCCGACGATGCGGGCAACATCAGCGAAGAAACTATGAAGGCCTTGCAGCAGCTCGGTAATGACGGAGCCACAATCGTTGTCCTGCACGAATCGGGAGAAAAGCCGAATCTATCGGCCTTGGAGTCGGTTGACCTGCAGGTTGTGGAGCTTCCGGAGGGCGCGAGCAAGCTGGAAGTCACAAATACGGTGGTAAGCACACTGCGCAAGCAGGCTCGCAAGGAAGAAACCGCGATTCTTTTTGCCGGTCGCTCGAACTTTGAGGAAGCCACACAGCGTGTCGGCATGCCGGTAGTTATGGCCGATGCGGACTGGCCCTTGCTGAAGAACGCGGACTGGGTAATCGACACTGTCGAGCATGGGGGAGTAGCCGCAACGTTGCAGTTGTTGCACGACCGGTTCTGCGATGACGGTGAAGATGACAGCAGTGAGGACGGCAAGTAGTTCGAAGTGACCGAGAGACTACATCCACTACTCGTAGCTTCGGATATTGACGGGACGTTCATTGACTCGCGGGAGCGGGTAACTCCCCGCCTGCGGCAGGCCGTCACGCGAATGCTACGCCGCGGAACACCGTTGGTGCTGGCCACGGGAAGGCCGGCTCGGTGGTTGCAACCAGTGCTCGAGCAGCTGCCGGTTCAGCCGTTGTGCGTGTGTGCCAATGGCGCGGTGATTTACGACTCCGGCCGTGATGAAGTAGTTGCCGCCAACACACTGAAGCCGGAGACGCTGCGATACGTCGTTAAGCATGCGCGCGAAGCGACGCGATCCATCGGTGGAATCGGCATTGCGGCAGAGCGCGCTGGGACATCGGCGAATGACGCCATCGATGAGCTTTTTGTGGTGGCGCCGTCCTATGACCATGCGTGGGAATCGGATGAGCATGGTGAGCTTGCTGAAGAGGCCGTGTTGTCAGAACCCGCGACGAAACTCTTGCTGCGAAACTCAGATGTGAACAGTGCCCAGCTATATGAGCTGGTAGCCCCTGCAATTGACGCGAGCTTGGCGCACGTGACCTACTCCATGCCAGACGGGCTATTGGAGGTGTCCGCGCCGGGCGTGACTAAGCGCGCCGGGCTGGAATACGTGTCTGAACTGGTTGGAGCGACCGCGAAAGATGTGGTCTGCTTCGGTGACATGCCGAACGATATCGAGATGCTGTCGTGGGCGGGCACGGGTGTGGCCATGGGCAATGCGGCTGACACTGTCAAGGAGATTGCAGACGAAATCACCGCCACCAATGATGATGACGGTGTTGCTCGTGTGCTGGAGCGCTGGTTCTAGCTAACCTCGCGGTTTTCCCGCGCCAGGTAGCCCACCAGCGCTCGACAGCGGCTGCTTCGGGTTTACTTCAGCTCGGTCTTGACTTCGCCGGTGGCGCGGTCGAAGGTGATTGAACCGTTCTGGAACTCAGCGCGCTCGGTGTTTCCATCGACCACCTGGGTCTTCGTCGGGGCACCCAGCTTGCCGACTTCGAAGCCCTGGCGGGCCCACTCATCAGCAATCTTGCCCCAGATAGCGTGAGCGCCGGTGGTGTCGGAGTCGGTGATTACGCCGTTGGAAAACTTCACGTAGCGCAGGGCATCGGCCTGGCCAGCATTGTTCGCCACGGTAGAACCGCTCTGGATACCGGACATCGCGTAGCCGAGAACCGAGCCCATTTCCTCGGAAACTTGGCGCCATTCGGCAGCCAGGTCGTTCTGCTCATTGATAGTGATGATCTGGTCAATCAGAACCGGCAGGTCAGCAATCGACGGTCCGTTTTCAATCGAGCGTCCAACCGCACCCAGAATGGCATCGGCGGTCTGCCCCAGACCCGGTGCGCCGAGCATGCCCAGCGCCGAGGCCAGCATCGAACGTGCACCCGAGACTGTCTCCAGAGCCTGTGCCTTCTGCTGCTCGTCGGATGCGCTCGGCGAGGAGGAGTTGCTCTGCTCGCTTGCCGACGGTGCGGAGGAGTCAGCCGTAGCAGTGTCACTGGTGTTCGTGGCGTCGGTTGGCTCCGAGGTATTCGAAGTGCCCGAGGTGGTCGAGTCGGAGCTCGACGTTGTCGACGAAGTGGTGCTCGATGCGCTCGAGGACTTCTCGGAGGACGAGGTCGTGGACGTGCCCGTGGATGCCGAGGTGGTCGAAGTGGTCGAGCTCGACTCGGTTGACTCGGTCGATTCGGTCGACTGCGAATCTGCGTCTTCGGCGGTCTTATCGCCCTTTTCATCCTGCGGAACGAGGAGGTCAATCAAGCCATCTGGGCCCTCATTGTCAATCTTTCCGCTGGTGAGGGTGTTGTACTTCTTCTCGGCAATCGAGCGGATCTTGCCCATCTGGGCGTAGCCAGCATCACCTGGGCAGGTGGTGTTACCAACATCGCGGTGCGCGAAGATGGTCGGCAGAGTGACCTGCTTGCCGTATCCATACTTGGAGTAGCTGGTGCCACCCGAAGTCATCTGGATCTGGCCGGTCGGCTTGACGCCGGCGACCTTCAGACGCCAACCAATCATGTTGCCCACCGAGTTCAGTGCAGCCTCACTGGGAGCAACCGAAGTGTAGTTACCCATCATGGAGATGCCGAAAGTACCGGTGTTGAAGCCACCTGCGTGAGCGCCCTGGACATTCTTATCCAGGCCACCGTAGCGGCCCTCGAAGATGTTGCCGTACTTGTCGACAAGGGCGTTGTATCCAATGTCGCACCAGCCCAGAGTCTGTGCGTGGTACTGGTAAATGCCGCGGACGATACCAGCGGACTGGCTCTCGGTGTAGTTGTTTGAACCAGCGGTGTGGTGCACGGTGGCACCGACCAGCTTGTTGTCGTAGTCCGCGCCCTTACAGCGGTTATTTTCGTTGGCGCCCCAGCCGGCACGGGTAATGACCTTCGGCATGCCCGTGACATTCTTGGCATCCACAATTGGGTCGATACCGGATGCAGCAGCCTGGCCGTCGATAAGCACTGCGTCGACCTGGTCGATTGGCAGTTCATCGGCGACCGGCTCGATGTCCGTCCACTTCACTGGGAGATTCGGCGAGTCCAGATTTGCAGCGTCGTTAGCGCTCGGAGCAGTCGGGTCATCGAGTGCGTCCCCAGGAGCTGCATCCGGAGTCTGCTGGTAGTCGGAAGCGGCATCGTCAACGGCCTTGGCGACATCCTTGGCTGCATCCGTAGCGGATTCCTTTGCATCCTCCACGGCCTTCTTGGCGCCCTCAGCATTAATCTCGTCGAGGTTGAGCTTGGACAAATCCAACTTCTCAGCGCCCTTGATGTCCTTCAGGTCCACGCCGGACCCCGGACCGAAGATGTTAAGTCCGTGGGTGGAAACCTGAACACGCTTGGTTGGCTCGATGTAGATGAGCTCCGTTCCGTTCAGGCCGTTGCCATTGCCTTCAGCGGGGTAGTCCGGGTCAACGCTGTACCAGTCGGACCAGGAGCCGTCGGCGCGCTCGGCGCGGACGAAGCTGGCGATATCAGGGTCACCGGCCCACGTCAGCGCAAACTGGGAAAACTCAGTATCGGAGGTAATTTCCTTGACGACACCACGGTTGGGATGAGCCTCGTCGGCAAGCGACTGCGTTGCGATTGCTGCGTCTTCGACGAGAACGGAGACGCTGTCTGCAAGCGACTTGCTCTGGACAATCGGGTCGATGGGGCTGGCACCGTTTTCCTCGATGAGGTCATAAGCGGCACCTGCGCCGACAACGGCAACGGGTGTCAGGGCAAGGGTCGCCACGGCAGCGAGTACCAAGGATTGCTTGGCACCTGCGCGGCGATTGATGCGGCGGCGACTAAACACGGTAATAACTCCTGGGTGATTACGAAGATCTGGTGCTACACCACAAATGTGATGTGGTTATGCCTGGATTGGATAAGCGGGGGACTTAGTTCTGAGGTGCGAACCAGGCCTGCGTAGCTTCGGCAGGGTTGGTTGGCAGGGATTCAGTTAGAAACTCACCAACAACCTCGCCTGGCGTGGGCGTTTCCACGTTTCCGAGGGAACCGCCGTTGTCGCCCGACTCGCCGGCGCCCGGAATCGGCGGAATGCTGGCGGCCTCTCCGTCCTGGTTGTTCGGACCCGTCGAGCGGCCGGCGATACCCGCTCCACCGGCACCATCAAACTTGGCTTTGGCTGCAGCGCGGATGGCATCCATCTGCTGATAGCCGAAGGTGCCCGGGCATGAGGTGTAGCCGGTGTCGCGGTGGCCGAAGATGGCTGGGAGGTTCACGGTCTGGCCGGAGCTGTAGCGTGCCTTCGAGTAGCCGGCGCTGGTCAGTGCGGCGGTGGACATCGGATCGACGCCACCGACCTTCATGCGCCAGCCGACCATCTCGCCGAGTGCAGTGACGGCCGCATCCGGAATCTCCAGCTGGTCGTGATTGCCCATCACCGAAATACCGAAGGTGCCGTTGTTGAAGCCACCTGCGTGCGCGCCCTCGATGTTCTTGTCCAGGCCACCGTAGCGGCCCTCGTAGATGTTGCCGTACTTATCGACCAACGCGTTGTAGCCAACATCGCCCCAGCCCAGCGTCTTTGCGTGGTAGGCGTAAATGCCGCGGACAATGGCTGGTCCCTGCGACTCTGAGTAGTTATTGGAACCCGCGGTGTGGTGGATGCACGTGCCCTTGAAGGTGCTGTAGGAGCTCGAACCGCTGCGGATGGACTCATCTGCACCCCACGCTGCACGGCTGATTACATTTGGCGCGCCAGCAATCGACGACTCGTACGCAACTGGCTGAATAACCTCGCCGACCTGCTCTACGCCGTCGATGAAAACTGCCTGGACAGCGTTGAGGGACAGCGCGGCCGTAGCACTGACGAGTTCCTGCAGGCCACCGCCGATAGTGGCTGGGTCAAGGTTGTCGATACCAATGATGTTGCGTGGATCTAGGCCCTCGAGGAGGTTCAGTCCGACGGTCGACACCTGCACGCGCCTAGTGGGCTCAACGAACAGCAGCTCGGTGCCGGACTGTCCGGAGTTATTCATCGGGCCGTGAGAATCAGCGTGGAACCACGGGCCAAAGCTGCCATCTTCGCGTTCGGCGCGAACGTAGAGCTGCAGGTTGTCATCGCCCGGCCAGGTCAGGGCGAACTGGGAGAACGGTTCGTCGCGGGTGATGTCCTTCACGAATCCACGAAGCGGGTGCAGGGCATCGGTAATGGCATGCGTGCCGACGGCTGCGTCGTCAATCATCATCGTGACAGCATCAACCAGCGGCGATGTCGAAATCTTGGCTGCGATAGGGCCGGCGCCTGGGCTTTCAACCAGGGTAGGGGCCTGGCGAATACCCCATGTTGCTAGTGGAGCTGCGGCAGTAGTAGCTGCCAGTCCATAGAGGAAGGTGCGACGGCCCATCGACGGGGCATTGATGCGACGGCGAGTTGGCACGGTAAAAGCTCCAAAAAAATGGGGTACAGGGTTGTCGACCCGAGGCCTACCCCGGGGTCGAAGGGAAGGAAAGTTGCAAAGCAACAGAAAATTCTGAGATGGATGTTACCAGTGTGACTAAAAAAATCTAGTGAGGGGCCTGTGTCTCAACGTTAATTTTGGGAAAATTATCAAATATTGTGACCAAGTGAACGTTGGGTTGGGCTCACGTGGACGTCGTAAAGCCCGCGTGTACACCCGCAAATCGGGCGGAAATGCAATAGGTTTTAAGGCGTGAGTAGCGAAAAGAACACCACCGCCAATGAATTTGCTCCGAAGTCCCTACAGGACATCAAGGACAACACCTACGACCTCATCGTGGTCGGCTCGGGTTTCTTCGGTTTGACCGTTGCCGAGCGGACCGCCAATGAGCTGGGCAAGCGCGTGCTCGTCGTCGAGCGCCGCAACCACATTGGCGGCAACGCCTACTCGGAAGCAGAGCCGGAGACCGGCATCGAGGTGCATAAGTACGGTGCGCACCTGTTCCATACCTCTAATAAGAGGGTGTGGGACTACGTCAACCAGTTCACCGACTTCACCGACTACCAGCACCGCGTGTTCGCTATGTACAAGGGCACCGCGTACCAGTTCCCGATGGGGCTGGGGCTGATCAACCAGTTCTTCGGCAAGTACTACAGCCCGGACGAGGCTCGCCAGCTGATTAAGGACCAGACCGATGGCCTGGATCCGCGCGACGCGAAGAACCTTGAGGAAAAGGCCATCTCCCTCATCGGCCGCCCGCTCTACGAAGCCTTTGTCAAGCACTACACCGCCAAGCAGTGGCAGACGGATCCGAAGAACCTGCCGGCCGGAAACATCACCCGCCTGCCTGTTCGCTACACCTTTAATAACCGCTACTTCAACGACACCTACGAAGGCCTGCCTGTCGACGGCTACACCGCCTGGCTGGAAAACATGGTGACCTCCGACAAGATTGACGTCGTTGTCGATGCCGACTGGTTCGAGGTGCGCGACGAACTGCGCGCTGCCTCCCCGGACGCCCCGGTTGTCTACACCGGCCCGCTGGACCGCTACTTCGATTACGCAGAAGGCAAGCTGGGTTGGCGCACGCTGGACTTCGAGATGGAGGTTGTCAACACCGGCGACTTCCAGGGCACCCCAGTGATGAACTACAACGACGCGGACGTGCCGTATACCCGTATCCACGAGTTCCGCCACTTCCACCCGGAGCGCGATTACGTCAAGGACAAGACGGTAATTGTTAAGGAATACTCCCGCTTCGCCGACGATGGCGACGAGGTGTATTACCCAATCAACACTCCGGAAGACCGCGAGATGCTCGAGGCCTACCGCAAGCTCGCTGCAGCAGAAGCGCAGGAGAACAAGGTCCTCTTCGGCGGCCGCCTGGGCACCTACCAGTACCTGGACATGCACATGGCCATCGGCTCTGCACTGTCGATGTTCGACAACAAGATTGCACCGTTCTTCAACGACGGCGAAGCAATCGAGCAGGAGCGCGGGCACTAGTTTGCCGCTTGCGGCTCCTGCGCTAGTATTGCGCGAGTGTCGCGTGAGAAAAGCCAAACCGAAGTTCCCCAGCAGGGGCCATTGCTGCAGCGTGTGAACAAGTTTCTCACCCTGCCAGTGGCTCCCGTAATTCTGGTTCTCATCGGCTCTCTTGGCACCCAGGCCGCAGCCGTGCTGGTCACTGGTATGCTTTCCACGGTCGGCGCGCCGGGCATATCGGGCTTGCGCATGACTGCCGCCGCCATCATCATGGTGGTTCTGTTCCGGCCAAAGTTATCCGGGATGACCCGCGCTCGCGCCATCAACATCGTGGTCTACGGCATCGCTATGGGCATGATGAGCATGATGATTTACGCCGCTATCGCCCGCCTCCCGCAGGGCGTTGCCGTCACCATCGACTTCCTCGGTCCCTGCGTCGTGTCTTTCCTGGGACTGAAAATGTGGCGATCCCGCCTGTGGGCCATCGTCGCTTTCATCGGCGTCGCCCTAATCGCCCAGCCCTCCAATGACCTGGACCTTATCGGCATTGGTTACGCCGCAATCGGCGCGATCTTCTTCGGCGCATACACGCTCTTCTCCGCCCGAATGGGCAGCACCGAGGGCGGCGGCATGCCTGACCTGGCGCTGTCAGTGGTCGTCGCAGCAATCGTGCTCGCGCCGTTTTCCGTATCCGCCGCACCGCTTGTCGACGGTTCGATGTGGGCCACCATCGTTATTTCTGGGTTCATTGGCGCTGTTATTCCCTACGTGATGGACACCATCGCTGCGGGGATTGTCTCAGCGGCGGTCGTCGGCACGCTCTTTGCACTGGATCCGGTTATCGGTGCAATCCTGGGTTGGGCGTTTTCCGGTGACCGAGTGACCTGGTCTATGGCGCTGGGCATCGTGCTGATTGCGGCGGCTGGCGCGATTATTACCTGGCGCGGGGCGCGGGAGTCGCGTGAGCTCGCGCAGTAGAAACGCGAGTACCGGAACCCGCCCAAAAGGAGTAGTTTCGACGTGTTCTGCTGGAAAACAACAGTGAATGCGGGTAGGTTTGTCGAAGATTTATTGTTTTTTAAGGTAATTCCCTGAAGAGGAAACACGCCTGATAGCTCCCACTGGTCGTGGGGAGTCGCACATTGTGAGGAGAATGCACACGTGAAAATCACCTCTACTTTCCGTGGTTGGCGCCGAAAGGTTGCAGCAGTTGCGTCCGCAGTAGCTGTGGCTGCGTCTGCATTGACCATGGCGCCGGCCGCGAGCGCGGCGGGCGACCGAGGTTCGCTGCGCCCGGGTTGTGAATGGGATTCGTACCAGTACTTCACCCAGAAGTGCCAGGTTTATTCGCCGGCCATGGATCGTGATATTCCGGTCCAGATTGTGGCCTCTGCCAATGGCGGTAACAAGGCTCTCTACCTGCTAGATGGCCTGCGTAGCCCGGCTGATGCCTCAGACTGGGTGGAGCACGGTAACGCTCCACGTACTTTTGAGGGATCCAACGTCAACCTTGTTATCCCCGGTGGCGGTGGCGGTAGCTTCTACACTGACTGGAAGCGTCCGTCAGTTAGCCTGCACGGTCCGTTCGTAAACATGTGGGAGACCTTCCTAACCCAGGAATTGCCTGTATACCTTGAGCGCGAGTTCGGCATTTCCCGTACTGGCAACTCCATTGCAGGTCTGTCCATGGGCGCATCTGCGGCGCTGTCGCTGGCATACAACCACCGAGACCAGTTCGGTCAGGCTCTTGCCTTCTCCGGTTACCTGCACACCACTGCGCCGGGTATGACCACTGCAATTGAGGCTGCTCAGTTGTCGGCTGGCTACAGCTCCTTCGACATGTGGGGTGCGCCTATGTCAGCGGAGCGTGTCCGCAACGATCCGTACCTGAACGTCGAGAAGATGAAGGGGCTGGATCTGGTTATTACCTCGGCAAATGGTGTTCCGGATGAGGTTCGTGACCCGAAGAACCTCTACCGTGTTGTTCCGAAGGCCGGTGGCGTTGCGCTGGAGTCGCTGTCCCGCTTGTCAACCCGCGAGTTTGAGTTGCGTGCTCGTACCTCCGGTTTGGATGCCACCTTTGAATACGAGCCGACCGGTATCCACGATTGGCCGACCTGGGATCGCAACCTCCAGAACTCCAAGGCCCGCATCGAAGGTTTCCTCGGAGCTTAAAACTAGAACCTGAACGAAAAGTCCCTATGCGCAGCAGATAGTCCGCAGCGCGTAGGGGCTTTCACATTCTGGCCTGTCGCTAGCGTGGCAACAAGAGGCAATCCGCCACGGGCACTAGGATGCTATGAGATAGAAACGTCGGTAACTTATCGGCGGCTACACCCCCGGTAGACCTTTCGGAAAGTGGTTGATACGTCTCATGGCATCACAGCCTGAACAAAAGCGGACACATACCCCGACAACGTCGTCAAGCCTTGCCGTTGAACGCCTGCAGCGGATTCTGCTGCCAAAATTGGGTGAGCCGCGTGATGTCCGCTCGCTCTACTTGGTTGAGCCGGAGACTAATGCCGGTCGTGTGCAAGCGCATTCGCGCACGTCAGCCACCATTCCGGCGGGTGATGAAGTTAGTTTTGAAACCTATTTCAATGCGTTTCCGGCCAGCTACTGGCGCCGGTGGACGAATCTGGACAATGTTGTCCTGCGCCTGGAGCTGTCCGGTACCGCGCGCGTGGACATCTACCGTTCGAAGATTGACGGTGCGCGTATCGCCGTGACCGGCGAAGTTGTCGGTGACCTGGGCGCTGCTGCTGAAGGCGCAGAAGCCAAGGTGGACGGCAAGGATGTGCATGTTTGCGAAATCCCAGTACCGCTGACGCAATTTGAAGACGGCGGCTGGATTTGGTTCGACCTCACCTGTGAGACGGACGTGGTAATCCACTCCGCAGGTTGGTACTCCGATATCGAGGCGCCGAGCCAGACGTACCCGGACGGCACGGAGCACCCGGCGCCGGAGGGACGCGTCACTATCGGTATCCCGACGTTCAATCGCCCGACCGATGCAGTTGCTGCTCTCGAGGCGCTGTCCTCGGATCCGGAAGTCGATGCCATCATCGATGCTGTTTTGATGCCTGACCAGGGCACTAAGCACCCGGCGGACGAGCCGGGCTTCGATACTGTAGCCGAGCACTTCGGTGACCGCCTGCGTATCTTCCCGCAGGGAAATCTCGGTGGTTCTGGCGGGTACTCCCGCATTATGTACGAGGCCCTGGGTGGTCCGGAGTCCGATCCTGAGCGTGCTACCGACAGCCCGTTCATTCTGTACATGGATGACGACATCGCCATCGAGCCGGATTCCATCCTGCGCGCGGTCGCTGTCGGCCGGTTCGCGAAATCCCCAATGCTCGTTGGTGGTCAGATGCTGAATCTGCAGGAGCGCAGCCACTTGCACTCGATGGGTGAAGTCATCGGTCGGCATGACTTCATGTGGACCTCGGCTCCGCACGTCCACTATGACCACGACTTTTATGCTCACCCACTGCGTGATCGCGGGGAGCACGGCACTAACGCCACCGGTGAAGTCGTCGATTCGAAGGATCTTCACCGCCGCATCGATGTTGAGTTCAACGGCTGGTGGATGTGCCTGATTCCGCGCGTCGCTGCTGAGACGATTGGTCAGCCGCTGCCACTGTTTATTAAGTGGGACGATGCCGAATACGGTTTGCGCGCAGGCAAGGCAGGCTTTCCGACGGCCACGTGGCCGGGCGTTGCAATTTGGCATATGGCCTGGTCGGACAAGGACGATGCGATTGATTGGCAGGCGTACTTCCACCTGCGCAACCGCTTGATTGTCGCGGCTCTTCAGCACGAGGGCGATGCTGCCGGCATCGTGCGTTCCATGCGCAAGGCCACGTTCAAGCACCTCCTGTGCCTGGAGTACTCCACTGTTGCCATCCAAAACGAAGCCATGAAGGACTTCCTGGCAGGCCCGGAGCATCTGTTCGACATTCTCGAATCTTCGCTGCCGCGCATCAATGCCCTGCGCAAGAGCTTCCCCGACGCGGTTGTGCTGCCGAGTGCAGGTGATCTGCCAAAGCCCTCCGGTATCCCGGGGGTTCCGACAAAGGATGTCGGTGGTCGTCTGGGCAAGCTGAAGAAGGTCGGTTGGCTGGCCAAGGGGCTGCTGCACAGCGTGCGCCCGGAAAACTCCGAGCACCACGATGTGCCGCAGGCGAACCTGGCGCCGCTGGAGGCTCGTTGGTTCTCCCTGTCTCGCTTGGACGGTGCCACCGTTACTACCGCTGACGGCCGTGGCGTGGTGTATCGCCAGCGTGACCGCGACAAGGCCAAGGCTCTGCTGGAAGAATCCTGGGAGCTGCAAAAGCAGGTTGAGGAGCGTTTTGAGCAAATGAAGGCACGCTACCGCGCAGCCTATGACCATCTGACCAGTAGGAAGGCCTGGGCGAATGTCTTCGAAAATTAAAGGCGATCCGTTCGGCGAGTCCGACGTTCTCGTTAATATTCAGCACACGCTTAACGACGTCCCGGGGGTGCTGCCCACCGCACGTGCCATGAGCTATTTCGGTGAGCACGCCCTTGGATGGATGGGGCTCGCTGCTCTCGGGGCGGCGGTGGATAAGGAGCGACGCATTGGCTGGGCAAAGGTCGGTGTGGCCGCCTTTACCTCGCATGCGGCATCGGTGTTGCTTAAGCGCATTGTCCGTCGCCCGCGTCCCCATGACCGTCGTATAGCAATCGGCGTTGGTACACCGAGCAAGCTGAGTTTCCCGTCCTCGCACGCGACGTCGACGACGGCGGCGCTGGTGGGGATTGCCAAGTTGGGTTACCCGGCAGCACCGGCCGTGGGGGTGCCGGCGATTATGCTCTCTCGCCTGGTGTTGGGAGTGCATTACCCGACGGATGTTGCTTTCGGAGCGGCGCTGGGTACAGCCACTGCTCTTGCGGTGGACAAGATAGGTGATAAGGTCATCGAGCCGAAAAACGCGCAGCATAACCAGGGTGGACAGCCCTCCATTGCGGAAAGGAATGCACAGTGACACAGGCGGAGAAAGATAACTTGGCCAATGTGTCGGCCAATCAGCGATCAGCTTCTCAATCAAGGATTGGATCCGAGCCGCACACTTCCGGTATTGATGAGCCTGCGCACCCGCAGGGCCATCCGCCGAAGAACCTGCTGGACGGCATGATCAAGGCACTTCGTCCGAAGCAGTGGGTGAAGAACGTCCTGGTTATCGCGGCTCCGCTGGCGGCCGGCAATGAGATTATGGACTCGGGACGTTCGATCGGCACCCTGACCGTCGACATCCTGGTGGCGTTTGTGGCCTTCTGTTTGGCAGCATCGTCGATTTACTTGATTAATGATGCCCGCGATGTCGAAGCCGACCGCGCGCACCCGACCAAGCGTTTCCGTCCTATTGCCGCTGGTGTGCTGCCAGTGAGCATGGCGTACATCATGGCGGTTGCTCTGATTATCGGTTCGATTGCCGTGTCCTGGATTGCCTCTGAGGGGCCGGGGCTGGCAATTGTCGTGGCTGTATATATTGCGCTGCAGCTCGGCTACTGCTTTGGTTTGAAGCACCAGCCGGTGATTGATATCGCGCTGGTGTCCTCGGGATTCATGCTGCGTGCAATGGCCGGTGGTGTGGCCGCCAACATCAACCTGTCCCAGTGGTTCCTACTGGTTGCCGCCTTCGGTTCGCTGTTCATGGCAGCAGGCAAGCGTTACGCGGAGCTGCTGCTGGCAGAGCGCACGGGCAAGAAGATTCGCAAGTCTCTGCAGGGCTACACCGCGACTTACCTGCGCTTTGTGTGGACCCTTGCCGCGACTGCGGTGGTGCTCAGCTATGCGCTGTGGGGCTTCGAGATGGGCCGCGCGCCGGGCACTTCCTCCACTTCGGCCATTTGGTACGAGATCTCGATGGTTCCATTCACTGTGGCCATCCTGCGCTTCGCAGCTGATGTTGACCGCGGTGATGCGGGAAGCCCGGATGAGATTGCGCTTAAGGATCGCCCGCTGCAGGCGCTGGCTGTGCTGTGGCTGCTGTCCATTGCCATCGCTGTCTACGCTGTTCCGGCTCTGGGGTAGTTCCTTGTTCTTTTCCCATTAAGCGAACTGCGGTTTCTCGTCGGTTTCTCGTCGGGTTCGGTTGGTAGCTGAAAGCCCATGCATCGAGGGGTGCATGGGCTTTTCTGTACCTCGTTAGTACTTAGGTTGTGTTTTGGGTTCTTGTAGGCGTGTTTTAGATGTCTCAGTCAGTCCTACGGGTCGGTCGGGGGCAAAATTACAATTCTGTAATTCCTCGCTGGTAAACAGTGTTTCTCCTTGTGGTAGATAGTTTTGTCGGGAAATGTGAGAAATATTACGGAATGGTTACGATTTTAACTTGGTTGTAGGGAAACGATTGAGTATCGTTACATACTCGAGATTCTTTTGTGGAGTCTCCAGTTGTCGCGTCACAACTGGAAGCAGAAAAGCGAAAGCTCGCGCAAGCGACTGCCTCCGAGAAGTCTGGCGCGGAGGTAAGTCCGAAAGTAAAGAGGAGAACGATGAGCTTTACTGCAGTGAGTCGTAACTTCACGGTGAAGGTCGTAGCTGCCCTCGTAGCGGTTGCAATGGTCTTTGGCGGCATCATGCTCGCATCCGCGAAGGATGCGAGTGCTGATCCAAACCGTGATCGACTGCGCCCAGGCTGTAATTGGGACCCATACAACTGGTGGGTTCAGTACTGCCAGGTTTTCTCGCCGGCTATGAACCGCAATATTCCGGTTCAGATCAAGGCGGCTACTGGTGGCGGCGATGCCTCCCTGTACATGCTCGACGGTCTGTGGGGCTTTAATAAGGGTGCGTCCGGTTGGATTTGGTCGGGCCATATTGCTCAGACTTTTGCCAATGACAACATCACTCTGGTTGCGCCGGCTGCTGGCGATGGCTCCTTCTATACTGACTGGAACGCTCCGGCAGTGACCGCTGAAGGGGTCAAGATCCAGAAGTGGGAAACCTTCTTGACTCAGGAACTGCCGGTTTATTTGCAGCGTGAGTTTGGTGTTAATCCAAACCGCAACGCGATTGCTGGTTTGTCCATGGGTGCAGCCGCGGCAGTGGCACTGGCGGCCCGTCACCGTGATCAGTTCAAGCAGGTCACTTCGCTGTCCGGTTACTACCAGATGTCCAACCCGGTAGTTGCTACGGGTACCACTGCAATGGTGGCCGGCACTGGTGTTGTGAATCCCACTGGTATGTGGGGTCTTCCGGTTCCGGCTTCGGCGGAACGCCAGGCCCATGACCCTTCGATGCTGCTCGATCAGCTCCAGGGGCTGCCGATGTATGTTTCATCCGCCCAGGGTGTTCAGAGCCTGTGGAGTGACCCGGAGGTTTTGAACCGTCCGGTGCCGCAGCTTCCTGACACTGTCTGGCGTGCCGTAATGGAGTCCGTCTCCCGCGCTTCGACGCAGCGCTTTGAGCAGGACGCTCGCGCTGCCGGCCTCAATGCGCAGTTTGTCTACAGCCCGAACGGTATCCACTCGTGGGAGCTGTGGGGACGTGACGCGGCACTGGCTCGCCCATATATTCTCGGAGCACTTGGGGTTTAAGCTGTCTTGTGAGATTTCCTCACAGTGAGCCCCTCGGTAGGCGCCAGTTATGAGAAAAGACCAATCCCGTACTCGGGGTTGGTCTTTTTTGTACGGCAGAAATTTCATGCTGCTATAACGTGAATTCAGTTCCTTTTGCGTGTGTCTCCACGGTTTTTACCCGTAAGAGGGTAAACATGAGAGTCGAACCTTAAAGTAAAGGGTGAAGCTATTCAGGTAGCTATACCGTTTGTTTCGCAGAACGTGTGTGAGATTCTTCTTGCAGCGGAACGCCGGAGGAGGGGAACCTTCGGATACGTTGCTGGTCACCACGTAATTCTGAGAAGCGGAACGGTAAACGCATAGCTCTAGCGCCGCGTGATGCTATCTGCAGGTGCCTAATCGGCGCCGGTGCAACACTCAATGTCTCAAATAATTTCAACCAGCGACTTTGTAAAGGGAAGCCCTCTTATGCGCGTAACCGCTAGATTCCTCCGTGGTGGCCTCGGCAACAGCCGGAAGTCATCGCGGGCGTTGACCGCACTTTTGGCACTACCGTTGACTCTCGCTCTCGGTGCCCCTGCTGCAGTGGCGGCTCCCGAGCCAGCTCAGCCAGGTCTGCCTAGCTACGAGGAACTTCAGGCCGTTCAGGGGCAGTTGGCTCAATCTGGAGACCTGGGAGACCTTGCTAAGGCCGCTGAAGCAGCGCAAGCTGCTGGTGCGCAGCTACCTGGCCTGGGTATGCCGAAGCCGATGCCAGGGCCGGAGCGTACGCCATTTAAAGTCGATACTCCCGCAGTGGCGAACCTGCCCAGCGGAGTCAGCGTAGACAAAGTCGAGTGGTACACAGATCACCACGTCATTGCGCACATTCGCTCGGCTGCCATGCCGGAGAAGCCAATTCAGGTTGAGATTTTGCTGCCGCGCGATTGGTACCGCGACAAGGAGCGCACATTCCCGAGCGTCTACCACCTTGACGGTATGGCATCGTTTGATGACTACTCCGGTTGGATCCGCGCTACTAATATCGAGCGCTTCTACGAGGACAAGAATGTCCTGGTGGTTATGCCCGCCGGCGGTACATCGTCCTTCTACTCTGACTGGGATCAGCCGGATAACGGTCAGAACTACAAGTGGGAGAGCTTCATTACTAAGGAGCTCGTGCCGGTTATCACCAACGGCTTCCGCGGCAACGATGAACGCGGCATTATCGGTATCTCCATGGGAGCTACCGGTGCTTACAACGTCGCAGCACACTCGCCGGAGCTGTGGAAGTTTGCCGGTAGCCTCTCAGGTTACCTAGACATGACTTCGCCGGGCATGCCGCAGGCAATCGCTCTGGCGATGAAGAACACCGGTGGCTATGACGCGACGAAGATGTGGGGCCCGCTCGGTTCGCAGCGTTGGAAGGACAATGATCCGAAGCTGAACATCGACAAGCTCAAGGGCATGTCGCTGTACATCTCGGCGGGTAACGGCAACACCGGTGAGTGGGACGTGCCGTCGCAGATTGATCCGACGAAGCCGGACAATCCGACCGGTTACGCATTGGAAGTGCTTTCCCGTATGACCAGTGAGACCTTCATCCGGAATGCTCGTGAAAAGGGCGTCGAGCCGGTTGTGAACTTCCGGAGCTCGGGTACTCATACCTGGCCGTACTGGCAATTCGAGGTCAGTCAGGCCTGGCCAACGCTGGCCGATGCACTCCAGTTGCCGGAGTCCGATCGTGGCGCGGTCTGCCGTGTAGGCGGCGAGATTGAAAAGGCCGTCGCATCGCTGCCGGGAATCGGCACCTGCCTGTCGGATGAGTATGGTGTCGCCAAGAATGGCGTGGCTCAGGACTTCACCGGCGGTACTGCCTACTGGCACCCGGATTCCGGGGCACATGTGGTCTGGGGGCGCATCGGTTCGCGTTACAACGAGCTCGGCGGTCCCTCCTCGCCGCTCGGCTACCCAGTGACCAACGAATTGGCTACGCCGGATGGCTCGGGACGGTTCGTCCACTTCGAAAAGGGCTCGATTTACTGGACTCCGGAAGGCGGAGCCCACGAAGTCACCGGCGACATTATGAACGCCTGGGGCAAGGCCGGCTTCGAGACCGGTCCGCTGGGCTACCCAGTCGCCAACCACCGCGATATTCCGGGCGGTGTCGCCCAGGACTTCCAGGGTGGCACCATCGTCAAGATCGGCGGCGAAGAACCTCGCATCGTGCGTGGTGAAATCGGCCGTGTCTACAAGGAGCTCGGTGGCGCCGAGTCCGATTTGGGTCTGCCTATCGACGGCGACGAGGTCAAGCTCGCTCGCGGCGCTTTCCAGCGCTTTGAGCACGGTGCCATTTACTGGACTCCGGAAACTGGTGCGCAGCCGGTGCGCTCCAACGACATCACTGACCACTGGGGCAGCACTGGCTACGAAAATGGCCCGTTCGGTTACCCGGTCGGCCCACTGCAGCCAGTCAAGGCCGGCGGTCTTGAACAGCAGTTCGAGGGTGGCTGGATTCGCCAGCTCAACGGCAAGATTGTTGAAGAGCGCAATAAGCCAGAAGTGCCAGCCCCAGCCGCCGACAACGGTGATGACAAGTAAGCTAACCAAAGCAGGGCACTGAATAAGGGATAGACAAATGTCCATGAACAAGTCCTTCCGGACACTGGCTACAACCACAGTTGTTGCGCTGCTGACCTTCGGAGTGGCCGCCTGTGGCAGTTCCACAGTGGAGTCTTCGGAGGTCACCTCGTCGACGACTACGAAGACCTCCACGACGTCGTCAAGCACGAAGACTTCTGCGCCGAAGTCGAGCGAAAAGTCTGCGCCGGAGATCACAGATCCCCAAGCTAAGCGCGTGGACGAAGCGCCCGATGGACAGATGAAGCTCAGCGAGGCGGACGATTCATACCTCGAAGCGCTGGAAAAAGCGGGAATTGATGTTGCTGGGGTGGAGGATCAGCTCATCGGCACAGGTCGCGCGGCATGCGCAGACGCACCGGAGGAGGAGCGTCAGGTCATCGCGCTGGCGATTGCCGGACAGCTGGTCGCACAGGGGCGCTCACAGGAAAGCGCTGAAGAAGTGGCGAAGACTATTGCAAGCTCCGCTAAAAAGGCGTATTGCTAGCACTCATGCGTAAAGTGCTGACAATTCTGGCGGTCATTGTGCTGGTGGCCGCTATTGGCTTCGGCGTAGTGCAATGGCTTAACGACGACCAAGGCGGTCAAACCCCACCGACCCCCGGCGACGATGGTGGGATTCTGGCCGAACAGCCCGAGTGGTGCCCGGCGGTAGAAGTTATCGCGGTGCCCGGAACTGCGGAATCGCGTGCTGACGATGACCCAATGGCCCCGACCGCGAACCCACATTCGCTGCTGCTTGGCCTGACGAACTCGATTTCGCAGTCCTACTCGGAGGGTGATGTCAAGGTCTGGACTACGCCGTACCCGGCACAGATTAAGACGCATCAGCTGCCCGACCAACTCACTTACGATGATTCGCAGGCAGTCGGGCGCGATGTCACCGCTAAGGAAATGGCTGACTTACACGGGCAGTGCCCGCTGACAGACTTCGTCCTGATGGGCTTCTCCCAGGGTGCGGCTATTGCAGGTGATTTGGCCTCTGACATCGGCAATGGTCGCGGTGTCGTTCCGGCCGAGCGCATCGCGGGCGTGGCCCTGTTGGGCGACCCGCGGCGTGACCCCAATCAGGGCGTGAACCAAGGCGTTCCGCTGGCTGGTGTGGGTGTCGAGCTGTCATTGCAGCCGCTTGGCGGCATTGTGCAGGCTGTGGTTCCGGGCGCAACGATGCGCGGTCCACGAGACGGCTTTGGGCCTCTTAATGACAAGGTTCAGAATGTCTGCGTGCCATCGGATTCCTTCTGTGATGTTCCTCCGGCAGTGGCTGATGCGATTGCGCGAGCGCAGGAGATGATTGCCGGCGCGGGTGCGCATGCGACCTACGCCACGAATGATGTGGCAATTCCGGGGACGACTCCGCTGGCCTGGACTGAGGGCTGGACTCGCGAACTGATTGAACAATCGCTGGCGCGACGGTAGAGGTAGCTCAAAAATGTGCGAGACGCGCCCGACCTCGACGGGTACTTGCTGTTAGAATTTTGCTCAAGAACTGGTGTTTAACGTTTCAAAACAACAGGTTCGCTAAAGTGTCGAAAGAAATTGACAAAAATTACAGGAAGCAGTCTGACAGAACCGGTTATTATCGCCCAAGGAACTGCTGTTCATGACCGGATAATCTAGTCGAAAAGGTAGGGTGCAATGACGAATCCGACAAACCCATATGGAGATTTCGACGAAGACGGTATGCCGAGGTCCCGGGGAAAGTTCGCTGACAGCTCGGGTGCTTACAGCTCCGGTATGCCGTACTCGGATCCGTACCCACAGCAGCAGCCGAACATGGGGCAGGGCTATGAGGACCCGAGCCAGCACAATTTCCACAACGGGTACTCGAACCCGTATCAGAGTGGTTACCCAAACCAGCAGGCGCCGGCGTATTCCGCTGGCTTCGGTGGCCCAAACCCGCACCAGGGCTACGGGGGCGCAGGTGCTCCTGTCTCGGATAAGTCCAAGATTGCAGCGGCTCTGCTTGCCTTCTTCCTGGGTACCCTCGGTGTTCACAACTTCTACCTGGGGCACAACTCGCGTGGTGCTATTCAACTAGCACTGACGGTATTCGGCTGGATTACGGCTATCCTTCTGGTCGGATTCTTCCTAATCATTGGCGTCAGCATTTGGGCATTTATCGAGTTCATTTTGATTCTCGTCGGTAGTGGCTCCTACGCCTATGACGCTAATGGGCGCCGCCTGCAATCGTAGGAGCCTCGTCCGAAGCCGCTAGTTCCTGAACCCGTGCACCGGGGCGGGGATGTAGCCGCCACGGGCAATGAACTCGGCATTGCCCTTGGCATTGACATCAATGACCGGCGCATATCCGAGCAGACCACCGAAGTTCACCTCATCGCCCGGCTTGGTACCCGGCACCGGAATGAGGCGGGCGGCGGTGGTTTTGTGGTTCATCACACCGATGGCGGCCTCGTCGGCAATCATGCCGGAAATCGTGGTCGCAGGCGTGTCACCAGGAATCGCAATCATGTCGAAGCCCACCGAACAAATAGAGGTCATCGCCTCCAGCTTGTCCATGCTGATCGACCCCGCGCGAACAGCATCAATCATGCCCTTGTCCTCAGAGACCGGGATGAACGACCCGGACAGTCCACCGACGCGTGAACAAGCCATCAGGCCGCCTTTCTTGACGGCGTCGTTAAGCAGCGCCAGCGCGGCAGTGGTGCCGTGCGTGCCGACCTGCTCCAACCCCATGTGCTCGAGGATGTGAGCGACGGAGTCGCCCATCTCGGCGGTCGGCGCGAGCGAGAGATCCACGATGCCAAAAGGCACGCCTAGCCGCTCCGACGCCATCGTGCCGACCAGCTGACCCGTACGGGTAATCTTGAACGCCGCCTTCTTGATCTCCTCGGCGACTTCGTTGAAGCTGGCGCCCTGCAGATCGCCGAGCGCGCGATCGACCACACCCGGACCCGAAACGCCGACGGACACGACACAATCGGGCTCCCCGACGCCGTGGAACGCGCCGGCCATGAACGGATTGTCGCCCACCGCATTGGCGAAAACCACCAGCTTGGCGCAGGCAATCGAGCTGCGGTCAGCGGTTTGCGCCGCGGCTTCCTTCACCACCTCGCCCATGCGACGCACTGCATCCATGTTGATGCCCGCGCGTGACGACGCTACGTTGACCGAGCTGCACACCAATTCGGTCTCGCTCAGAGCGTGGGGAATGGAGTCGATGAGCCGCTTCTCGCTGGTCGTCGCACCCTTTTCGACGAGCGCCGAGTAGCCGCCGAGGAAGTTCACGCCCGAATCGCGGGCGGCGCGGTCGAGCGCCTTGGCCACCACGGTGGGGTCGCCTTCGCAACCGGCCGTGATGAGGGAAACTGGTGTGACCGAGATGCGCTTATTGACAATCGGAATGCCCAGCTCCGCCTCGATACCCTCGCAGACCTCCACGAGGCGAGCGGCCTGCCTGGTTACGCGGTCATACACCGCCTGTGCGGTGGCTTCCATTTCAGAGCGAGAGCACTTGAGCAGGGAAATCCCCATGGTGACCGTTCGGATATCCAGACGGTACTTCTCGATCATGTCAATGGTGTCGAGAAACTTAGATTGCGCGAAGTTGAAATCCATCCTGGTCGCGCCCTTTAAATCTCGTTGACGGCGTTGAACAGCGCCTCAGACTGGATTCGAATCACAAGCCCCTCCCGCTTGCCGACGGAATCCATGTAACCCTGCAGCGTGCTGATGGGAGTGGCCTTCTCGTTGAACTCCACCCGCAGGATCATGGTGAACCATTTATCCATGAGGGTCTGGGAAACATCGACGATGTTGACGTCCTGCTCCGCCAGAGCAGTGGTGACGGCGGCGATGATGCCGGTGTGATCCTCGCCGGTGACGGTAATGATGGCAAACATGGCCTCAATTTTAGCCGGTGGGGAGGTGGCGAAAATCTGTGGATGGCGGTCGTGCTGGTGGCAAGTTTGTGGCGAAGCATGTTCGGGGACCGCTGAAGACACTTCACGACACCCGTGGCACCTTGTGCCAGCTGTGGAGGTGGCATGAGGTGACATAGGTGTCGTGAAGTGGGGGGGGGAGGGGAGAGCGTGGGCGTGGGCTGTGCCAGAGCGAGGGCCAGCCTTACAGCCCTATCGGACGTCGACGAACTCCTTGACAATCCACTTGCGCAGTGCGAGCAGAATCAGGCCCAGGACAACAGAGGCGATGCCCAGGGTGATGAAGAAGGTGTTCTCAGCAGCGGCATCTTCGTAGTTGTAGAAGCCAGCCAGGGTGCCTGCCAGCGAAGTACCCATAGCGACTGCCATCAGCCAGACGGCCATCATGCGCGACGGGAATGCTGCCGGAGCGACCTTGGTAGCAAGGGCGTTGCCGACCGGGCTCAGCATGAGCTCACCCATGGTGAACAGGAAGAGAATCCAGATAATCGCATACAGCGGAGTGGAGTTCTCACCGCCACCGGAGAATGGAATGAAGAAGAACAGCGAGATACCGATGATGATGTTGGCGACGCCGAACTTGACTGGGGTGGACCACTGACGGTCACCAAGCTTGGACCAGGCGGCTGCAAAGACCATCGAGAAGGCGATGATGAAGATTGGGTTGATCGAGTTAATCCAGGCTGGAGACATTTCCCAACCGAAGATCTCGCGGTCGAGGCGGATATCTGAGTAGATGGCCAGCACCGTGAACTGCTGCTGGAAGATACCGAAGAACAGCACGCCTGAGACGAACATCGGGATGAAGCCGACCAGACGAGTCTTCTCCGATTTCGTCGTAAGTGGCGAGGAGTACATCTGCCACCACAGCACCACAGCGGCGATCAGTGCAATCACTGTGACCACAGTGGAAAGAGTAGTGACCGGAACAATTCCGGTGGAAACCAGCGTAACCGAGACAACAGTGATAATCACTGCAATGCCAATCCATACCGGGTACTGCTTCTTCGGCAGCGGGTTCGGAATCTCATGGCCAGCCTCGGCGATGGTGGACTTGCGCATCAGGATGTACTGAACCAGGCCGGCAGCCATACCGATAGCGGCAAGGCCGAAGCCCCAGTGGAAGCCCTTCATGCCCCAAATCCAGCCGGTGAGCAGTGGGCCGAACAGGGCGCCGATATTGACGCCCATGTAAAAGATGGAGAAGCCGGCATCACGACGCGGGTCGTCCTTGGCGTAGAGCTGACCCAGCACGACCTGTGCGTTGGTCTTCACGCCGCCGGAGCCGATTGCGATGGAGACAAGGCCAATAGCCAGGCCAATCACGCCGGGGATGAATGCCAAGGAGATGTGGCCAATCATGACCAGGATGGCGGAGTAGAACAGTGTCCGCTCCGAGCCAAGGATACGGTCGGCAACCAGAGAGGCAACGAGTGCGGCCATGTAGACAAGACCGCCGTAAGCACCGACGATGGAGGTAGCAGCACCCTTGTCCAGGCCGAGACCGCCCTGAGTGGTCTCGTAGTACATGTAGAAAGCCAGGATGGCCTGCATGCCGTAGAAGCTGAAGCGCTCCCACATTTCGATGCCGAAGAGGTTGGCGAGACCCCACGGTTGGCCCATGAACGTGCGTTCTTCGCTGGACCCTGCGGGCTTATGATTTCGTTGGGTCTCAGCAGTTGGTTGATTGCCGAGAGCCTCGTCAGAAGATTTGTCCATTCTTCAATTATCGAGGCGCAGCGCAAAAATTAAAAACCAGATTTAGTCAGTGAACTAAACCGAAGGGTTAGGAACGGGTCCGAAGGCTTAGTCCAGAGACTTACGAGCAACCGCATTCGACGCTGCTCGCCAACCCAGCAGCAGCAAGGCGCTCATGACTGAGGCGACCAGAATGAAGGACCAGTGCGGGACTGCCGAATTGCGGGTGGCCCACACAGCGAGGCCGACGACGACAGTACCGAGCCACACAATTGCGCCTGAACTCACTGCACGCGGGTTCGGCTCATTCTTAGTCAGCGCGGTTCCCAGGAGGACACCGATTGCGAACGGCCACCAGGTATCGAGGATATTGATGAAGGTAAAAGGATCCTCGGGAGTGTTGTGAGCCAGGCGCGCTAACACGGCGAAAATAAAGATGGCGAGGATGTCAATCAAGAACGTCGATACGCGTGTGTTCATGCTTCTTAGTCTAGCGACCCCTCAGATCGGTGGGTGACCAGCGACCAGCGGCGAGGAAGCCATTAGCGGTCAGCGACAGGCTGATGCTCGGACTGATCCTTGTGGTCGAAGCCGAGGGCGTAGATAATCCAGCCCACAATTGCCACCAGGACGAAGGAAACGATGCGGTAGACCAGCACCGCTGCAAAAGCCTCGGCGCCGGTGGTGCCGCCTGCGATGAGAGCCGCAGTCAAAGCGGCCTCGACAGTGCCGATGCCGCCCGGTGTGGCCTGGATGAAACCCGCGAGCTTGCCGGTTACGAAGGCCAGCAGCACCTTCGTAGCGGAGATGTCATCGACACCAACGGCCCGGATGGCGGCGTAGAGACAGACAATTTCCGCGACCCAGTTGATAAAGGACCAGGTGAAGGAAAGAGCTAAAGTTTGCACGGGCAACTTCACGCTGGTCAGCTGTTTGATGGACTCTTCAAGTCGGTCGACATCGGTGTCTGCGGGCTTCTTTCGAATCTTGTTAAAGACACGTAGACACCATGCACCCGCCTTGTTGAGGAAAGCTGGGTTCTGCGAAATCCGCCACAGCAAAATGGTGGCTAGTAACACCACAATTGCCATAGCGATGAGCACTGCGGTCGTGCCGCCCTGCCCTACGAAGAAGAGGCTGCCAAGCCCCAGAAATGCCAGACCTAAAAACGACAACGCACCCGAAAAAAGCACGAACCAGCTGACAAGGACCGCGGATGCGCCCCACTGCATCATGCGCTTAATCTGCAGCGCCGTGGAAAATGCAGCACCACCGGGAACGGTGACCGCCCACGCGTTGGATGCGAGGGTTAACGCATTGGTGCTGCGGCGAGTGGCTGCTTTTACGCCTCCAGCTCGCAACAGCAGACGCATCACTTCCGCCATCGCGTAGAGCGAAAAAGCCACGGAAAAAATGGAGATGAACAGCCACTTAGCGTCAACATCTGCAAGGATGTGCAGCCCTTGGACGACACTGTCCCAGTTTCTTACCGTCAGGACGATACCGACAATCACGAGGGGTACGAGGATTATCGATCGTAGCCAGCTCGAATTGCCGGTTTTGAGGACATTTTTAAGTCGTGACATAAAAAAGAAGCCTGTTCGTCTTCCTGTTCGTCGCGGCGGTGGTCTCCCTAGACGTCGTTCTTACCGTCGCGCTCTTTGAGCAACGACGTGAGCGGACGGAACGGCTGCAGCCACGCACCGCCATCCGGTAGGCGGTCGAGGTCGATACGGGGTAGCGGCTCACGGAAGACGCCCTTGATTTCCTCCAGGTCAACGAAGCGAATCGCATCGGAGGCCAGCGCCCAGGAAGCATGCTCGTGAAAACCGATGACGGTTACCGGAATCCCCTCGGATGCGAGCTTTTCCAGCAGCTCTTGGAAGTTCTGGCCATCGGCGGACGCAACGACGACACTGCGCAACACGCCTTCGTCGTAACGCCTTTGGATGTGCGCAATCATGTCCGGGTCAACGTCGGTGTCCTCTTCAATCTTCGGCTTTGCGAAGACCGCGAAACCGACATTGCGCAGCGCCTCGACCCAGGGGCGGACAATCTCCGCAGAGCCCGGGTTAACGTTGGTGAATACCGTGGCCTCGGGGAGGACATCGGAACCGATTTTGTTGGATACGCGCTCGGCTTCGTCGATAAGCCATTTGCCCACGGCGTCGAAGCGCGGGCGGTGTGCGGCGGTCGGGCGGGATCCAAGGATAGCGCCGAGCCCCATGTCCAAGTTCGGGGCGTCCCATACGAGCAGTGCGGTGGGGTGCGTTTCGGTGGTGTTGTAGCTGGCAGAGGTGTTCTGGGTAGTGCTCATGTTCCTATGCCTCTTTCTTGCGCCAGATGAACTCGTGGATGTCGTGGTCGAGGTCCAGGCCGCGGGCTTCGAACTTGGTCGTCGGTCGGTCGAGAAGCATGGGGGATTCCGGCCACGGCCAGGCGATGGGCTCGAGCGTCGGCTCGACATCGCGAAGTTCTTCGATCCACTCGGCGTAGTCCGCGTGGTCGGTGGCGGCGTGGAAAATGCCGCCGGGCTTCAGACGCGAAGAGATCAGGCGCAACGTGCCGGACTGCACAATGCGGCGCTTGTGATGGCGTGCCTTCGGCCACGGGTCCGGGAAGAACAGGCGCACGCCGGCCAGCGACTCCGGCTCGATCATGCGCTGCAAAACCTCGACGCCGTCGCCGCGGACCATGCGGATGTTCGACACCTCATTGCGCACGGTGGCAGAGAGCAGTTTCGCGAGGCCAGGGCGGTAAAGCTCAACTGCGATGATGTTGTGGTCCGGTTCTTGCGGAGCCATAGCCACGGTGGACGTGCCGGTGCCGCACCCAATCTCGACGATGGTCGGGCCCTTGCGGCCGAACCATTCCTCCACGTCGATGACTTCGTCGGAGAGGACCTTGCCGTAAGTGTCCCAGTTGTCTTCCCAGATTTTTTCCTGGTTGGGGGTCAAAGTGCCGCGGCGGAAGGACAGATTGCCGATGCGCGGGTAGTCAAGACCGTCGTCGAATTGGGTCTTTTCCGGACGACCTGCAGGCAATTCGCCCTTCTTCGGCTGGCGCTCATGCGGCTGTTCCGCCTGCTCGTCTCCGTGAGTTGGCAATGGTTCAGATTCCTGCGAAACCGCAGGCTGTTCGATATTTTCAGAATAATCAGAAGTAGTCACGTTCCCTATTGTCCACGACATCGGCCAACTATCCAATCATTGCCCCTAGGATTTTTGTTGTTGTCCTGGCGGTTTCACTTCGGTTGACGATGACGCGTCGTCCCGAACTGGCGGCACGGCGAGGCAAGTTGTTTTGCCGACTTGCCGAATCCGCGGTCCGCTGTAGGCTGAACGCGAAGCCGCGCTTATTCGTTGGTTGAAGCGGTGCTTGGGGTCTGCCTAACGCAGTGTTTCAGGGCGCGGATTCTGGCCCACGGGCCGTATGGGGGGTTACGCAGGTTTTTAACTAAACCACGCAGGGGATTTATGGGAGGGGACTAGGCCGAATGGACCTTATTTCCGCAAGTGACGTCACGGAAACAACACAGCCGTCAACAGGATCTACATCGTCGTCGTTGCGCGCCGCTGTGGTGGACTGGCTGTCAGCACGGCAGGTCGCGCACTCGGACACCACACACACGAGCGGTGCGGAGGTGTGCGTCGCCAAGGCGCTTGAGCGCGAGAAACGGCCATCGATAATCTGCGCGCGATTGCGCAGGGGCGTGCGCGAAACCGCTGTGCGCGAGGCGTTTTCGCAATGTCACGAGGAGCTGGCCGACAAGCTGTCCGCCCCTGTCGCGCTGGTCATCGAGCAACAACCGATTCGCCATTCGCTTGCCGACGAGTATTGCGACATCGCCACAAACGAGACAGCTGAACACACCTTTTTGTTCAGCTCCGCGTTACGGAAGATTGCTGAACGCCGCGGTGTGAAAGGCGGATCACGCAATGATGACGGGCTACTCGCAGTGCAGTTGACTGAGATTGCGGCGGCCTTTCCCGCTGCTAGAGACAGCCTGGAGGAGCTGTTATGGCAGCACCGGACGTAGTTGAGCCACGCCCGGTCTCGGCCGAGGGGCCGGAGCAGCCACCGCTACTTGTCACCAAAGCCGGGGACACAGCGGACCGCGCGGACTTCTCGCAGATTGTTGATACTGCGACTCCGCCACGTCGCCTGGAGTTTGTGGATAAACGCAGCGCCGTGGTGCTCTATGTTGCAGACAGCGAGGTGCAGCCCACGCGGGAGTGCGTCAGCACGGTTGCAGCCATTAGCCAAGCCACCGGCCGTGTTGCAGTTGGCCTGATTGGCAATGGTGAGTATGCCGAGGCCTGGCGTCAGGAAATCGACAGCACAATCCCGATGGGAGCGCTGGACGGGAGGATGGCCAGAACCCTGGTTCTGCTGGCAGAAGGCCCGCCCAGAAACCCGGGGGAAACACTGAGTGCGCGCCGGGCTCGAAATGTGCGAGCTCAGCTGGCACAGGAGCGATCGCGCGGAGCCGGGGCGGCGGCGCGATTGCAGCGGAAGATGCAGTTGGCAGCTGAGAGTGCAGTGCGGGATGCACTCCAGGAGGTGGCTGACGGCCCCGCAGGTGATCAGGCGGAACTTCAGGGTCGTGCCGAGGTCGCAGCGACGCGGCTGCAACAGCGGTGTGGCGACGAATTGGGCCTTCGTGTGGAAGTCTCAGTGCCCGCTCCAGCAAGCCCGGCGCGCCCCAGTTATGCCATGGACGCTCTGGTGGCGGTGGCATCGCTTGGCGTGGCGGTCGGTGCAGTGCGGATCGTCCACGGATTGCTGATGTGGATTGGGGTGCCGACGCTTGCGGCGCAGCTGGTCGCACTTGCAATAGGCCTCGGTGTTGCGGTGGTGGCGGTGGGCGCAACGATTCGTCGTAACGCACGCCAACGCACCGCGCAGTGGCGGGCAAATTACCTTGCCCATCTGCGACGAAGATGGACACAGTCCGTGGAGATGACGGTGCGTGAGGCCCTTGGTGCGCGGGGTCCGGGATGGCGAATAGAGCAGCTGGCGGAGTACACCGGAACGCCTGCACGATAGCTGTGACAGCGAAGAGAAATAGGGGGATATCACGATGGATGAGTTTTCTTTACTGCAGTACTTTTCCGATCAACCCGCGTCCGATGGCGGGGTGGAGGCGCGTTCGCTCGCTACTCCGTGTGGTTTGGAGGCGGCGACACCGATTGATGGGCAGTCGGCGGACGTTGGTGGCGCCGGGCTGGTTGTGGAGGTCGATGGGCAGCTCTACGACCTCGGCGACGACGAGGGGTCAATCACGCTTGCCGACGATTCCGGGTTGTCAATCTATTCAGATCTGGACGGTGACGGCACGGTGGATCACGTTACGACGGTCCGTTTTGACGGCACTTGGGAGTCTTGGAGCAGTGATGATGTGAGGGCTGCTGACGCGATGGGCGGAGCAGCGGTGGAACCGGCATCAGTCGCGGGGAAGTGGGATGCGTACTCATGGGAACAATCCGCTCGGGGCAGCTGGGACTAACGACTTTGGAACCACTGCGCGCGGGGGTACCCGTGTCTCGGTTGCTTACAAATGGGGGTAACTGCCCCCAAGGGGTTAATGGTTGTCAATTTATGTGGTGAGGCTGGCCTTATTCACTGGTTATGGCCGTAAATGAACAGGTCGCAAGAATGGGGCGAGGAAAATTAATTGTTGTAAAGCTGTGATGTAACGGCTTGCAAATGCGGGAACGAGCAGATTGTCGATGTGGGGCCCGGCAACTTTCGGTATCCCCCGGTAGCCTTAAATTAAGACGCGAATCAATGAGTCAGGAGAACTGATGTCCGCACCTTCTATTCCTGGTCTCGAGGGCCAGGCCCCGACCGAGAACGCCGAACTGCTGCGCTGGATTGCTGAGGTCGTAGAACTGACCCAGCCAGACAAGGTTGTCTTTGCTGATGGCTCGGAAGAAGAGTGGAACCGCCTTACCCAGGACCTGGTTGATAAGGGAACTCTTATCAAGCTGAATGAGGAAAAGCGCCCGAACTCTTTCCTTGCCCGCTCTAACCCGAAGGACGTTGCTCGTGTGGAGTCCCGCACGTTCATCGCTTCTGAAAAGGAAGAGGACGCTGGCCCGACCAACAACTGGGCGGATCCGGTCGAGCTGAAGAAGGAAATGACCGAGCACTACCGCGGTTCCATGAAGGGCCGCACCATGTTCGTCGTTCCGTTCTGCATGGGTCCGATCACCGACCCGGAGCCGAAGCTGGGTGTTCAGCTGACCGACTCGGAGTACGTGGTTCTCTCTATGCGAATCATGACCCGCATGGGTCAGGATGCCCTGGACAAGATTGGCCCGGACGGAGACTTCGTCCACGCTCTGCACTCCGTTGGCGCTCCGCTGGAGGAGGGCCAGGAGGACGTTGCATGGCCGTGCAACGATGAGAAGTACATCACCCAGTTCCCGGAGACCAAGGAGATTTGGTCCTACGGTTCCGGCTACGGCGGAAACGCCATCCTGGCCAAGAAGTGCTACGCACTGCGTATCGCTTCGGTCATGGCCAAGGAAGAGGGCTGGATGGCTGAGCACATGCTCATCCTGAAGCTCACCAATCCGGAGGGCAAGGCCTACCACATCGCCGCTGCATTCCCGTCTGCATGTGGTAAGACCAACCTGGCTATGCTGACTCCGACCATCGAGGGCTGGAAGGCCGAGGTCGTCGGCGACGACATTGCATGGCTGAAGTTTGGTGAGGACGGTCGCCTGTACGCTGTTAACCCGGAGAACGGCTTCTTCGGTGTTGCGCCGGGCACCAACTACTCCTCCAACCCGAACGCCATGAAGACCATGGAGGCCGGTAACACCCTGTTCACCAACGTCGCACTGACCGACGATGGTGACGTCTGGTGGGAAGGCATGGAAGGCAAGCCGGATCACCTCATTGACTGGAAGGGCAATGACTGGACTCCGGATTCCGACGAGCTGTCCTCGCACCCGAACTCCCGTTACTGCACCCCGATCTCGCAGTGCCCGGTCGCCGCACCGGAGTACGACGACCCGCAGGGTGTCCCGATCGACGCCATCCTGTTCGGTGGCCGCCGCCCGGACACTGTGCCGCTGGTGACCCAGGCACTGTCCTGGAACCACGCAACCTTCATCGGTGCAACCCTGGCTTCCGGCCAGACCGCTGCTTCCGCTGAGGCCAAGGTCGGCTCCCTGCGCCACGACCCGATGGCAATGCTGCCGTTCATTGGCTACAACGTCGGTGACTACCTGCAGCACTGGATTGACATGGGCGCCAAGGGCGGCGACAAGATGCCAGAGGTCTTCCTGGTTAACTGGTTCCGCCGTGGCGAAGACGGCCGCTTCCTGTGGCCGGGCTTCGGTGACAACTCTCGCGTTCTCAAGTGGATCATCGACCGCATTGAGGGCCGTGTTGGCGCCAAGGAGACCGTTGTTGGTCACACCGCTAAGGCAGAGGACCTGGACCTGACTGGCCTGGACATCGACTTCGCCGATGTCAAGGAAGCCCTGAAGGCACCGGCTGCTAAGTGGCAGGGTGACCTGCCGGACAACGAGGAGTGGCTGAAGTTCCTCGGCGACCGCGTTCCGCAGGAAGTCTGGGACGAGTTCGAGGCTCTGAAGGCTCGTATCGAGAAGAGCCTGCAGGACTAAGATCTTGCTAGCTAGCCTTGCGAAAAGCTAGAACATAGAACCACCCCCTTGTTGCCCGAAGCGGCTGGCAAGGGGGTGGTTTGTGCAGTACAACGATGAAGGGTGACACGCAATGCAATTAACGCTTTTCTCTGATTTGAGCCTGCGTGTCATCACTTTGATGGCGATGGGGGAGCCGGGGCGCAAATACACCGCTGCCGAGGTGGCGGAGTCTCTCAATGCGTCTCGCGCGCATGTTTCCAAGGTTGTCTCGCGACTTGTGGAGCTCGGCTTCTTGGAGGCGGTCAAGGGGCGCAATGGTGGCATCTATCTGCGCGAGTCGGCTACGGAAAAATCCGTCGGCAAGCTGCTGCGCACTCTGGAAAACAATGAGGTCGTCGATTGTGTCGGCACTGACTGCCCATTACTGCCGACGTGCCTGTTGCGTGGCAAGTTAGCGGCTGCGCAGGAGGCGTTCTTCGCCGCACTGGATCCAGTGTTGATTGCTGATCTCATTCCGCACAAATCGGCTAATGGTGTGGATGCCAATCGCCCCGAGGGAGGCGGTTCGCAGGGGAGTACCCAGCTCAATATTTGTCCGGTTTAGGTGCAGAGCTGAAGGTCTAACCGCGGGTTGAAAAAGCTAAAAACGGTGCTGTCGAAGTTTTCTGGTGAAATTTTCGGCATCGCCATTTGTGCAGTTCAAGGCGGGTAAAACTCAACCGCAAAGAGTAGTTAGGGACATCATTGGGCAATAATACGCAAACGGAATACGCAATATAGTGTTATTGTGAAGTCATGCCAAACCTGAATGTCAACAAGAACGGCCTGACTCCAGAGCAGGCTGAAATCGTCACTCAAACCCTGCCCGTTGTCGGTGCCAACATCGAGAAAATCACGCCGAACTTCTATAACCGGATGTTCGCTGCTCACCCGGAGCTCATTGCCGATACCTTCAACCGCGGCAACCAGAAGCAGGGTGCTCAGCAGAAGGCGCTGGCGGCATCCGTCGCTACCTTCGCAGCTACCCTGGTCGACCCAGATGCTCCCGCCCCGGAAGAACTGCTTTCCCGCATCGGCCACAAGCACATCTCCGTTGGCATCAAGCCGGAGCAGTACCCAATCGTACACAAGCACCTCTTCGATGCCATCGAGGAAATCCTCACCCCAGAGGTCTTTCAGGGAGCTGTCCGCGACGCGTGGGATGCCGTCTACCTGGAGATGGAGCGTGTTCTCATCAACTTCGAGAAGGGGCTCTATGACGACCTCGGTGTCGAAGCAGGCGATGTCTTCCGCGCCGCTCATGTCGTCTCTCGTGAAGAGCGCGGTGATGACGTCGCAGTGTTCTCCGTCAAGCTTGACGACGAAACCCCCGTTTCCTACCTCCCGGGACAGTACATCTCCGTACGTCAGACCATGCCGGACGGCGCCGGCCAGCTACGGCAATACTCTCTGGTCGGCGGCGAGGAAGGTGTTCTGACCTTCGCGGTTCGTCGTGTCGATGCCTCTGAGGACCTACCGGCTGGCGAAGTTTCCACACAGCTGTGGGAAAAGGTGCAGCCGGGCGATGCGATCGAAATTTCTCTGCCTGCAGGTGACCTGGT
The DNA here is from genome assembly GCF_001809695.1 of Corynebacterium sp. HMSC063A05. Taxonomy (NCBI): domain Bacteria; kingdom Bacillati; phylum Actinomycetota; class Actinomycetes; order Mycobacteriales; family Corynebacteriaceae; genus Corynebacterium; species Corynebacterium sp. HMSC063A05. The sequence goes on from NZ_KV798502.1 coordinate 77,730, forward strand.
GTTGGATACAAAGTCCGATGACCCGGTAGTGCTCATTTCCGCAGGTATTGGCGCCACCCCCATGATTGGCATGCTGGATGCCCTGGTGGCAGCCGACTCCAAGCGTGATGTCGTCGTCCTCCACGCGGACCGCGCAGAAGCCGCAGATGCCCTGCGCGCAGAACGCAATAACGCAGTCTCTGCACTGGCCAATGCCCACCAGCAGGTGTGGTACGAGCCGGATTTGATGAATCTGGCTGATACGGAGCTGCCGGAGGGCGCTCAGTTCTACCTCTGTGGTGGCAATGGTTTCCTGCAGGCCATTCGCCAGCAGCTCGCCGATCGCGGCGTTGCTCGCGAAAACGTTCACTTCGAGCTGTTCAGCCCGAACGATTGGCTGCTAGACGCTTAGCGTCACAACTGCGCCGTCGTCACAAATAAAGCCGAATGACCAGCCGCGATATATGCTCGGGCTGGTCATTTTTTCGGGTGTACATGGCAAGTCGGAGGGGACTAGCCATTTTTGAGTGTGCGTTATTTCTCGTTTTCGCTGTTTTTGTAAATCTTATAAAGCAGCACAATTGCAGTGATTAACAATGCAGGAATAATCAAAAGTACTGCAATAATGACGATCGAGAGTAAAATTTCACCGATTCCCATTGTAAAAATCACCTACTTTTTAATTTGAACGCAAGCGTAATTTCCCCAAACTCCGCCAACTAAAACTCGGCCGCAAAAACTGCTTTGATTATCAATATCTTCATTCAGCTCGAAACGGTGGCTTGTTCGGATCGGTGCACAATTTGGCCCCGCTTCTTTAGTTTTGCGGATTCCATTTTGATAGTATGCAATTTCAAATTTATCCACGCAGGCATTGCTGGGTGACGTACTGACGGTGTTGTAAGCAACACCTGCACTATCTACATGGTTACTCTTTCCGTTAACCGTGAGTGTGTTAGTGGCGCCAGCGCCACCGGGAGCCCAGGTTGTTCCGTCCGCACTTCTGAAGGTGCCAGTGATGTTTTTTTGAGGCGTTGGCGCGGTAGCTGTGGATTCGAGATGCCATTTAGCGGGTGCAGCATACGCGAAAGATGGTGTGAGTGACGTGAGCAGGATTGTAGCTACTCCAAAAAAACTTTAGATGGTTTGCGCAAAGTTTGCCTTTCGGAAGAGTATTGGTGTGGTTCATAAATCACTAATAATACAAATGAGCCCTATTAGTGATATTAATTTTTTGAATTTCCACTGTCGCGAACGATAGTCGATATAGCTGGAAAGTCAATAGTTTTGCTGGAAGGTAGCTAAATGGCTACCTTAATATTTGGGTAAGTGCGTGGATGGGCTACCTGTTGATATGGAACATTTCTACATTTATGGATAGGGGAGTCTGATAGCGGTTACATTGACTCTGACAACTCCGCAACGACATCGCCCGCATATTGATCCTCGCACTGAGAAAAAGCAATACCCGCCCATAAGTTGAGATATTCAGGATCGCTGGTCTTATTCGCTGCGCCGCGAATCGGCGTGGTCAAGTAGTGCAATTGCGGGTAAAGCTCCGGCGCGACCCTAGAAAACTCCCGGGTAAACGTGTTCTCAATTGCCCGCGCGGGCTTGCCGGAAAAGGCGTGGGTCAAAACGGTGTCGCGCTCCGTGAGCTCACGCAATGCCCGTAGGTGCGTCTCCTTCGTACCCGCCTCTGCGGTGGTGAGGAACCGTGTGCCAACTTGTACAGCCGTCGCACCAGCTTCCACAAGCTTGACGACGTCCTCTCGGTGGCCCACCCCACCAGCGGCGATGATGGGTGCATCGGTAACTGCACTCGCCTCGGTGACCGCTTGGGCGAGCTCTTCTACAGAGGCCCCAATGTTGTCGGACGAGTCTTTACCCCTCACGAATGCACGATGGCCACCCGCGGCTAGTCCTTGCAGAACAATGCGATCAGCGCCAGCTACAGCCGCCGCCCGCACCCCCTCGATCGAGGTCGCATTCAGCACCACTTTGCGGCCAGATTCCTTTACCCGAGCAACGACTTCTTTATCTGGATAGCCAAAGGTGAAGGAGACGAACTCCAGCGCATCGGGGTTGGGCAGAAAATCATCAGCGAGAATTGCCTCGATTTTCGCCGAGAAGTAGTCATCTGACCAGGTCGGAGTGTCAGGCAAGTCGATGTCGAAGTGGTCTGCCGCAGGCCTTAAGCGGTCGCGAAACGTGGTCCACTGCGCAAGCTCCTCCTCGGAGGTTCCGCCACCGGCGTCAGCCGTGTTGAGGCAGAAGAGGTTGATGCCGAAACCTTTGCCCTCGTCAAGCAGCGCGCACGTCTGCCGTGCCTGTTCAGTGAGCTTTTCAACAGTGAGATATCCAGCGGCAAGCGTGCCGACCCCACCAGCATTGGAAACTGCAGCGACGAGTTCGGGCGTGGATGGACCACCGGCCATCGGTGCCAAGATGATTGATGAGCGTCGAAGGTCTTCGGTTGACTGCGAGGTTGTACTGCTCATAGAACGAGAGTAACACTAAGGCCGGATTCCCCCATGTGGGAGAACCCGACCAATGCCGACGAACGGCGTTGCGCAATAGACTCCGCGCTACCCGCTACCGCCTCAAGAACTACTTATTGCTCTCCGGCGGATCCAGCGGCATACCCTGGCCGGCGCGGTAGAACGGGATGTCCTGCGGTGCCAGCGGGGTCTTACCGGCGATGAGGTCAGCGGCCTTTTCGGCAATCATCATGGTTGGTGCGTAGATATTGCCGTTGGTGATGCCCGGCATGACCGAAGCGTCAACTACGTAGAGGCCCTCGGTGCCGTGGACCTGCATGGTCTCCGGATCGACCACGGCCATCTCGTCGGAGGCCGGACCCATCTTGCAGGTGCAGGATGGGTGCAGTGCGGTCTCGGCATCCTTGCGGACCCACTCAAGAATTTCCTCGTCGGTCTGCACATCCGCGCCCGGGGAAATCTCACCGTCGGTGTACTCCTTCATTGCTGGAGTGTCCAGCAGCTTACGGGAGACCTTGACAGCCTCGACCCATTCACGGCGGTCCTGGTCAGTGGACAGGTAGTTGAACAGAATCGACGGCTTGACCTTGATGTCCGAGGATGTGATGTGGACATGGCCACGGGCGTCCGAGTACATCGGACCAACGTGGAACTGGAAACCGTGGGGGCTATCGATCTTCGTGCCGTCGTAACGCATGGCCAGCGGCAGGAAGTGGAACATCAGGTTCGGGTAGGGCTCGTTGTCGTTGGAGCGTGCGAAACCGCCGCCTTCGAAGTGCGACGTTGCCACTGGACCCTTGTGGGTGAGCAGCCACCACAGGCCGATGAACGGCCAACGCCACTTCTCCAGGTACGGCTGTGAAGACACAGGCTGGGTGGCGTTGTACTGAATGTAGACCTCCAGGTGGTCCTGCAGGTTCTCGCCGACACCAGGCAGGTGCTTGACGACGTTCACTCCGGCGGCATTCAGAATCTTCTCATCGCCAACGCCGGAGACCTCGAGCAGCTGCGGAGAGTTGAAAGCGCCACCACAGAGGATGACCTTGTCTGCTCGCACCTGGTGAGTGCGACCCTTCCAGGTGTACTCAATGCCGACGGCCTTGGTGCCCTCGAAGAGGACGCGGGTGGCTTCTGCGCGGGTGCGGAGTTCCAGATTCGGACGCTGCAGGGCCGGGTGCAGGTATGCACGAGCTGCGGAGAGACGGCGGCCCTTGTCGATGTTTGCGTCGAAGGGACCGAAGCCCTCCTGGCGGTAGCCGTTGACGTCCGGAGTGTAGTTGTAACCAGCCTGCTGGACCGACTTAAAGAAGGCCTTGAACAGCGGAGAATCGGCCGGACCGCGCTTCATACGCAGCGGGCCGTCGTGGCCGCGGCGTGGGTCGTCCTTGTCAGAGCCCAGCGCATTTTCCATGCGCTTGAAGTACGGCAGAACATGGTTCCAACCCCAGTTCTCCAGCCCCTTGGTGTCGCCCCACTTGTCGTAGTCCATCGGGTTACCGCGCTGGTAGATCTGGCCGTTGATGGAGGAGGAGCCGCCGACGACCTTGCCGCGGGCATGGTAGATGCGGCGACCGTTCATCTCCGGTTCCGGCTCGGATTCGTACTTCCAGTCGTAGTACTTGTTGCCGATTGGGAAGGAGAATGCCGAAGGCATGTGAATGTAGAGGTCCCAGAGGGAGTCCATACGGCCGGCCTCGAGTACGAGCACGTGCTGAGTGTGGTCTGCGGACAGCCGGTTGGCCAGCACAGAGCCGGCAGAGCCCGCGCCAACGATGACGACGTCGCGGTGTTCGACTGTGGTGTTGCCATTCTTTTTACCGAAGTTGAAGACAGCCGGGAAAGCTCCCATGTTCTGGTGTACCTCCGTAGGTTGTTTGCCGATGTATATCGGAATGGGTTTCAAGGAGTGCGATAAGCCTCAAGTAATATTTAAAGGCGGGCCCTATATATTGATATTGGAATAAGTGGCCGGAGACGTATCTCAAATCCCCTTCACCTATATAGAATGGCACACAATTGGTATTCAATTCCAGTTCGGATGATTTTAGACGCCTTGAAAACTGGGTAAATATGCAGGTGAAGGTGTTGATGTTGGAATTGGAGAATTCTTCTGAATCGATTCTCAGACTTGAGGGATTATTCAAACTAGGTATGCTGGGTTAGTTCCCGAATCTGAAGGATTTTCCTATGTCTGATACTCCGCCAACTGAGAAGGTAACGGAGGAAAAATCTGAATCGTCGCAAGAAATGCAGCGATCGCAGTCGGTCCCTCCACAACAAGCGCAAGCGAGTGCGACCTCTGAGCCTGAGGTCAACTGGCCTGTATTTATTATTTCAGGCGTTGGTATTCTCGCCATTGCCCTGTGGGCTATTTTTGCTCCGGACAATGCAGCGGGCACCCTAGCGGGCATTGTCGCCTGGGTATCGAAGAACTTCGGCTGGTTCTATATTGTGACCGCGACGGTGGCAGTGCTCTTCATGCTCTACGTCGCTATCTCGCGAACAGGGCAGATTAAGCTCGGCCCCGATCACGCCAAGCCTCAGTTTGGTCTGTTTTCCTGGGCTTCCATGCTCTTTGCCGCGGGTATCGGCATTGACCTGCTCTTCTTCTCGGTAGCAGAGCCGGTGGCACAGTACTATGGCCCGCCGACTGGAGACGCGGAGACCATCGAAGCTGCACGTCAGGCAGTGGTGTTCACGCTTTTCCACTATGGCGTGACCGGTTGGGCACTCTACGCCCTGATGGGTATGGCATTCGGCTACTTCGCCTATCGCCTCAATATGCCGCTGACCATTCGTTCGGCGCTCTATCCGATTATCGGCAAGCGCATCCATGGCCCCGCTGGTGAAGCAGTCGAAATCGCGGCGATGCTGGGTACCGTTTTCGGTGTCGCAACCTCGCTCGGTATCGGCGTCGTCCAGCTGAATTACGGCCTGCGCGTGCTGTTCGGGGTGGATGAGAGTACGTCCTGGCAGATCGCTCTGATCGTCGTGGCTGTATCGGTGGCTATCGCCTCCGCAGTTTCCGGTGTTGATAAGGGAATTCGTCGTCTCTCGGAGCTCAACGTTGGCCTGGCCATCTGCTTGATGCTCTACATCCTGATTACCGGCCGCACTGCGTTCCTGTTTGACGCACTGGTGATGAACGTCGGTGAGTACGTCTCGAAGTTCCCGTCCATGACTATGGATACTTACGCGTTCTCCGGTGCACAGGAATGGTTGAACTCCTGGACCCTGTTCTTCTGGGCTTGGTGGGTGGCCTGGGCACCGTTCGTCGGTTTGTTCCTGGCCCGTATTTCCCGTGGCCGTAGCCTGCGCCAGTTTGTCGTCGGCACGCTGACCATTCCATTCCTCTTCGTCCTGATGTGGGTGTCGGTATTCGGTAACTCGGCGCTGGACCTGGTCATCAATGGCGATTCGGAGTTTGGCCAGACTGCACTGGATTACCCGGAGCGTGCCTTCTACCTGCTGCTGGAGCAGTACCCGGCGCCGATGATGGTGGCTGCAGTCGCATCTCTGATTGGCCTGTTGCTCTACATCACCTCGGCGGACTCGGCGGCACTGGTGATGAGTAACTTCACTTCGAAGATCACCGACACACAGCAGGACGGTAAGAAGTGGACCCGTATTTTCTGGGCTGTCGTGGTCGGTGTGCTGACCATCTCCATGCTCTATGTCGGTGGTATTCCGACGCTGCAGTCGGCAACGATTGTGATGGGTCTGCCGTTTGCCTTTGTCATCTATCTGGTGATGTATGGCCTGTTTAAGTCGCTGCGACTGGAGCTGTTGCAACAGGATTCGACACGTCGAGCCCTCCACGGGGCGATGTCGGGCCGCGCCGTAGATGGCCGACAGGGCGACTGGCGCAATCGACTTGCCCGCTCCATGTCCTTCCCGGGCAAGAAGCCAGTCATGCGCTACCTCGACCGAGTGGTGCAGCCCGCACTTGAACAGGTGGCAGATGCTATCAGGGAACGTGGCGGTGAAGTGACGCTGCACCGTGAACCAGCAGAAGAAGTCGGCATCGACCAGATTGACCTGCAGGTCGGATTCGGCGAGGAGATGAGCTTCCGATACCAGGTCTATCCGGTTGAACACTTGACGCCGTCCTTTGCCGGCCTGGTACACCTGGACAGTGACGCCGACATTTACTACTACCGCCTCGAGGTATTCACACTGACCGGCTCTCTTGGCTACGACGTTTACGGCTACACCCAAGAGCAGCTGATTTCCGATGTCCTCGATCTCTACGAACGGCACCTGGAGTTCCTGCATATGCAGGCTGATCTCCCGGGCACCTCAGATCTGTCCGATAATGCCGAACCTGTCCGCGAATGGTCTGATGACTACGCCAAGGAGGATTCCTAAATGACCTTTGAGCCTTCCACTACTGATAAGGCCCTCGCACCCGAGACCGCCAAAGCCCACGAAGGCGCGGCCACGCTGTTCATCAACGGTGCCTGGTCCGCTGCAGCCGCTGGCAACACTCGCACTATTGAGTGCCCGGCCGATGGCTCTTTCATCGCCGAAGTTGCGGAAGCAGACGCGACCGACACCGAGCGCGCCATCGCCGCCGCCGACGCTGCTTTCCGACGTACCGGAGAAGGTTCCTGGGCATCCTGGAGCACAGCTGAGCGCAGCAGGTTGGTACTCGACATCGGTGCTGCCATCAGGCAGCGTAAGGATGAATTTGCCTGGGCAGAGGCTATGGATACCGGCAAGCGCCTGCCTGAGGCGGCAGCCGATATGGATGACATCATCGCCTGCTTCGAGTACTTCGGTAAGCTCGCGGGCAATGATGCCGGTCGTCTCGTGGATGCGGATGACCCGTCCGTCGTCGCGCGTATTGTGCGTGAACCTGTCGGTGTCTGTGGCCTGATCACGCCGTGGAACTACCCACTGCTGCAGACCGCATGGAAGGTCGCACCGTGCCTGGCCACGGGCAATACCTTTGTGCTCAAGCCGGCGGAGCTGACTCCGCACACAGCAATTCTGCTCATGCACGTCATCGATGATCTGGGTGTTCCGGCAGGTGTTGCCAACCTCATTACCGGCGCTGGCGCCGAAGCGGGCGCACCGTTGTCCTCGCATCCGAAGGTGGACATGGTCTCCTTCACTGGCGGTCTTGTCACTGGCAAGATTATTGCTGGTGAAGCAGCCAAGTCCGTGAAGAAGGTTGCACTTGAGCTCGGCGGCAAGAACCCGAACATCATCTTCGCCGACGCTGACTACGAAGCTGCTTTGGACAATGCCCTCAATGCTGCGTTCCTGCACTCCGGTCAGGTCTGCTCGGCGGGCGCTCGCTTGATTGTGGAGGAGTCCATCGCCGAGAAGTTTGTCGACGATTTGGTCGAGCGCGCCGGACACATCCAGCTCGGTGGTCCGCTCGACGAGAAGGCCGAGACCGGTGCGCTGATTTCGAAGCAGCATCTGGATAAGGTCGCGGCATACGTTGATCGGGCGCGTGAGCAGGGCGCTCGCGTGCGCGTGGGCGGCGAGATTGCCACCGGCGCCACCGCTGACGGTTCCGCCTCGCTTGCCGACGGCTACTTCTACCTCCCAACCGTGATTGACCAGGTCACTCGCGAGATGGACTGCGTTCACGACGAAGCCTTTGGCCCGGTGGTGACGGTGGAGACCTTCACCACGGTTGATGAGGCCATCGAGATTGGCAACGACACCGAATACGGCCTGGCCGGTGCGGTGTGGACATCCAACCGTGAGGTGTCTGAGCGCGTCTCCCGCGGGCTGCGCCACGGCACCGTCTGGATTAACGACTTTGGTCCCTACCTGCCACAGGCCGAATGGGGTGGCTTCGGCCAGTCCGGTATTGGCCGCGAGCTGGGCCCGACCGGCCTGGAAGAGTACACCGAAGCCAAGCTGGTCTACGAGAACACAGCGCCGGCTGTTACCGGTTGGTTCGAGGATCGTCGTTAAATAACTCGGCACAAGCCCGAGCAAAAATACGGGAAAACGACCCATCGGCCGTTATACTCACCGATTGAAAAAAATCGACTCTGCGCACAACTGCGATAAAGGTTTGCAGTTGTGCGCATTTTGTTCTCTAAAGGACATCTGCCGTGAACGCTACTATCCGCTCCGACAATGCCAGTTCCGCTGTTGCCGATAATTCCGCTGCTGTCTCGACTGCCAACACCGATGCTGCCAGCACCGCTGCGACTTTCACCCGCTTCACCCGGCGTCAGCATGTCATCGCTTGGGCGGTGCATGCCTTCACACTGACAGGTTTGGTGTGGGCGACGCTGGCTGTGGTCGCACTGCTGGAGAGTCGCCCACATTGGATGTGGCTCTGGTTGGGCATTGCCCTTGTCGTCGATGGTGTCGACGGCAATATGGCGCGTAAACATCACATCAAGGAAGTCGTCCCGTGGTTTAACGGCGCAGTGGTGGACAACATCGTCGACTATCTCACCTGGACCGCCATTCCCGCAGCTTTCATGGTCATGTACCTGCCGCTGGGGCCACGTCCATTGGCAATTTCCCTGATAATCCTGGTGCTGGTGTCATCGATGTTCTGCTATGCCAACGAAGCCGCCAAGTCCGGCGACTACTACTTCGTTGGTTTCCCCGCCGCGTGGAACATCGTGGCGGTTTTGCTGTGGGTATGGAACGCGCCCATGGCGGTGTGCATCGCTGCAATCTTTATCTTCAGCGCAATGACGCTGGTGCCGCTGCACTACACGCATCCATTCCGCGTGGAACGCGGCAGGATTGCCAACATTGCCGCAACGTTCATCTGGATTATTTCGACCGGTACTCTCATCGCAGGTGAGACGACGGCAGCGTCGTTAAGCAGTACAGCAGTTCACGGGCTTGTGGCTGTGAACGTTGCCGCCGGTGCCTGGCTGATTATTGGGGGAGTGCGGCGCTCGCTCAGCGGTCGCTAGCCGCCGCTGGTGGGTGGTTTTCGCAGGATTTCATAGATGACTCGGTCGCGCAGCCAGCGAACGTATTCAACGGCGCACGCCGCGACAATCAGCGCGATGACAAAGATGGTGACCCACACCGGATAATCGCGCCCGTTGGCCCAGAAGTAGACGTAGGGCGAGACGAAAGTCACTAGAGTGATCAGGAGCCCCAGCATTCTTCGGCCGAATGAGCGGCCGGTGATCATCTCGACAATTCCCCAGGTATAGGGGATAGCGGTAATGATGTCGATGCTCCACAGCACCCAGACATTGCCGTGGAATCCGGGGACAAAAACCACAGGTAGCGCGCGGAGCGAAGAGTAAACCATCACCACCAGATACGCGAGCACTTTCGGGTTATAGAGCAGGCGCCACACGGGGTTGCGCTCTATGAGTTTGGTTCCGACTTTGCGTAGTGCATGCAGGTTCTTGTGCTGCATGACCAGCGTATTCGTACCCTCCATCAGGTACGTCAGCAGTTTTTGCTGCTCGCGCGTACCGTGGGCCCAGGTCTGCACCAGCTCGGTCGGCGAAATGGCGATGGGCACCAGTGGTTCTCCGCGTTGCTTCATGGCATCGGGAAGCTCCAGGACATCGTCATCGAGCTTATCGACGGCCAGTGCCTCGCCCACCACATGAACGATGTCGCCGCCGAGGATGTTTCGTACCCTCTCCACGTCGCTGTGGGGCAGTGAGCTTAACCAGAGTAGCTGTCGGGAGGAAATCGCCATTCGCAAGGCGGTACCTAGAGCTTCTGCCGCGTCATCGATGGCATAAAAGTCCTGCACGTTGGTGTGGGCGAGTGAACGCAAGCTGTCGACTATTGCGACATTTTTGGCGTTGAGCTCGCTGAGACGGGCGACGCCGGAGATGTCAATGACCAGTTGTGGGTCAAGGGTGAAAGCGTGCGCAAAGGGCAGGTCGAGTATCGAGCGCATCGCAAGGAGCCGCTGGTGCCCAGCCAGGGCTGAATTCTGTGCGCTCATAGTGTTTAGCTTGCCACAACTTGCGTTTATCACCAGCAACTATACGGTTCGGTCTGTCTATTGGTAAGTGCTCTGCTCTGCGAAAACGCCGTTAAGTTGGACTTTCTTCGGTGATTGAAGTAGTTTCTAACCCACGAATAGACAGGTCTGTTCATAAGGGTTTAAATGGCGGGCTTGTCCACAAAACTTAGGAGAACTATTTTCATGCTCATCTCAGGACTAGCGCTGGGCGCCGTGCTCGGCTTTGTTATGCAGCGAGGACGCTTCTGCGTCACCGGCTTCCTGCGCGATATCTTTACTCAGCGCAGCTGGCGCGGCTTCGTCGCGCTACTGATTGTTATTTCCTTCCACGCCATCGGCCTGGCCGCACTGACCAGCGCCGGCGTGATTACTCCCGAATACAACGAACTGGCACCGGTGGCCGTTATCGTCGGTGGTGTTATCTTCGGGCTGGGTATCGTCCTGGCCGGTGGCTGTGCCTCGGGTACCTGGTACCGCTCGGGTGAGGGCCTGATTGGCTCTTGGATCGCACTGGTCTTTTACGCCCTATCCGCTGCTGCTATGAAGACTGGCTTCCTCAATGGCCTGCAGAATTCCCTGAAGGACCGCACCGTCGGCCTGACCAGCATTCATGCCTCTCTCGGCATTAGCATTTGGCCACTGGTCATCGCGCTGAGCGCCGTCACGGCATACTTCGCCGTCCGCTTCCTGCGCGAAGAATTCTCCGGCCCGCGCCCGGTAACTCTGGCACCGCGTAAGTCCGGTCTCGCGCACATCCTGGCTGAGAAGCCCTGGCACGTGTACGCCACCGCCGCCATCGTCGGTGTACTGGGCGTGATTGCATGGCCGCTGTCCGCCGCCACCGGCCGCAACGATGGCCTCGGCATCACCACTCCGTCCTCCAACCTCGCTAACTACGTTGTCACTGGTGACACCGAGCGTTTCGACTGGGGCGTCCTCCTCGTCCTCGGCATCCTCGTCGGTTCCTTCATCGCCGCCAAGGCATCCGGCGAATTCCGTCTCCGCGTCCCGGACGCTACGCAGGGCGCTCGCTCCGTCGTCGGCGGCATCTTCATGGGTGTTGGCGCTGCGTGGGCCGGCGGCTGCACCGTCGGCAACGGCATGGTCCAGACCTCGCTGTTCAGCTACCAGGGTTGGCTTGCGCTGGCGTCCATCGCCGCAGGTGTCGCTATCGCCGCCAAGCTTTGGCTGAAGCCGTCCGCACCTTCGCTTAACGACGTCCCGAGCACCTCTTCCACCACCAACGACACGGCGGTATCGGCAGCGGCTCCGGTCGCTTCGGCTGCTACTTCTCCTGTGTCCCTGCCGAGCAGCGACGGTGTCGGTGCCGCTGGCGCCGAGACCTCCCCGCTGGCGGGTGCCTTTGCTGTCGCTCCGGTGGCGTTGCTCGACCGGAGCGTCGTCAAGCAGGAAGACGGCAAGCTAAAGCCGCTGGGCGATGGGCGATACGAGCTCGACACCGTCGGCGCGGTGTGCCCATTCCCGTTGATCGAGGCCAAGGATGCAATCAACAAGATTGAGGTCGGCGAGGAGCTGGTGATTCCATTCGACTGCACCCAGGCCACGGATGCGATTCCGCGCTGGGCTGCGAAGGATGGCCACGAGGTCACCAACTTCGAGCAGACCGGCGAGGCTGGTTGGACGATTTCCGTCCGCCGAGGGCGATAAGTCCTGGTGGCGTTAGAGGAGCGTCGGTAGGGTGAGGGCATAGATTGATTGACATCAACAACAAAGGAGCTTGACCATGGCAAAGAATATCCGACCACTTAATGCGCTTGTAGCCGCAGGTGCCGCCAGCGTGCTTGCGCTGGCCGGTTGCTCCTCCGATGATTCGACTAATACCGAAGCAAGCAGCACTGTTAGCGAGACCAGCTCGTCGGCAACGGCAACCAGCTCTGAGGACACGGGCGACATGGATGACATGGACGATGCCGATGGCCACGGTGAGCACGGCGACCATGATGACGATGCAATGGCTGGCCATGATCACCCGGCCGATGGCGGTCCGGCTCCCGAGGGAATGGCTCCGGCTGACAACGCGAAGTTTCCGGTCGGCAGTGAAGTGAAGGTTCTAGCTGATCACATGCCGGGCATGAAGGGTGCAGAAGGCAAGGTTGTTGGTGTTTTCAACACCACCACGTACTCCGTGTCCTACACTCCGACCGATGGCAGTGAACCGGTGAAGGATCACCGTTGGGTTGTTCATGAGGAGCTGGAGAACCCAGGTGAGGCTCCGCTTGCCGACGGCTCCGAGATCACCATCAATGCCGAGCACATGGCGGGCATGAAGGGCGCCAAGGGCACTGTTGATTACTCCACCCAGGAGCCGGTCTATATGGTTGATATCGACGAAGACGGCATGACCATGAAGAACCACAAGTGGGTTACCGAAAGCGAGCTCGCACCGGAGGACTAACTAGTCAGGCTTAGTCAGCCACTTCTAGGTTGGTTGCTTCGGGCCGGTTGCTTCGGCCTAACTCAATCCATTAAAACCGGGTATCACGCAGGAAGTGTGGTGCCCGGTTTTTTTATGCTTCGCGCCTATGCTCCGTGTCCAAAAACCTTCGGGTAGCGCGTGGTCCGGCTGGGGCGGAGACGGCGGGGACGGGGCCGGCGAGGGCAGGGGCGGCGAGGGCAGGGGCGGTCGGCCACTTGTCGATGAGCTATTCACCTGTCGATGCGCTATAGCGTGGCCATCAGTGAATAACGCATCGACAAGTGCTCAGGTAGACCCCACAACGTGCGCATAAGTGGCGGAAAACCATCGATAAGTCGGCAACACCAGTGCGCCTGCTCAGCCCACTCAGCCCCGAAGCTGGTATTAATTCGCCGCGTACCTGCATTGGCACTTTCTTAATCAGAAGTGCATTCGCGCATCTCTAAGCGCATAACCCCAGTTCAGTCGGGTGTTAAAAAAGCGTTAATAGGTGCCCGCCGCAGTAGGTATGGGTGTTTTATAACTGTCATGTTCGTAGACATTTTGCTTCTTCTACTCACCATTGCGGCCTTCCTGCTACTGCAGGGCTGCGCAAAGGCGGTGAAGAAACTATGACGTGGGAATTGATCGTCGGCGCCATTTTAGGTTTGGCGGCATTGGGCTATGTTCTGGTCGCCCTGATTGATCCGGAGCGATTCTCGTGAGCAACGTCATTATGGGATTTGTCCCGGTAATCATCGTGATGGCCGCACTGGCCATCCTTTACATCCCGCTCGGCAATTACATGGGGCGGGTATTCACCACTGATAAACACTTGGGTGTTGAGCGCGGTTTCTACCGCGCCATCGGTGTGCGCCCAGAGGCCAACCAGCACTGGACAAAGTACACCGCCAGTGTGTTGAGCTTCTCCGCTGTCAGCGTCATCTTCGTCTACCTGCTGCAGCGAGTGCAGCAGTGGCTACCGCTCAACCACGGCAAGGGCCCAGTTTCTCCGGACCAGGCGTGGAACACCGCGGTGTCGTTTACCACCAACACCAACTGGCAGTCCTACTCCGGTGAAGAAGCCATGACAGTGCTAACCCAGATGGCTGGCCTGGCAGTTCAGAACTTCGTCTCCGCCGCAGTCGGTATTGCAGTGGCGGTGGCGCTGGTCCGAGGCCTGGCCAACCGTCACGGTGACGGCAACATCGGCAACTTCTGGGTAGATCTGACTCGTACCGTCCTGCGAGTGCTGCTGCCCATCGCCGCTATTGGTGCAATTCTGCTGATTTCGCAGGGTGCCATCCAGAATTTCTCGGCCCCACAGACTATCCAGACTGTCACCGGCGGCAGCCAGACTATCCCGAGCGGTGCCGTGGCATCGCAGGAGGTCATCAAGGAATTGGGCACCAACGGCGGTGGCTACTTCAACGCCAACTCCGCGCATCCATTTGAAAACCCGAATGCGTGGACCAACATGCTGGAAATCTTCCTTATCCTGTTGATTCCGGTCTCGTTGACCAGGGCATTCGGTGTCATCATCGGTGACAAGCGTCAGGGCTGGGCAATTCTGTCCACCATGGCGGTGCTCTACTTCATCTCTCTGGCTGTCGTTATGTCCAGCGAGACTGCGCTGCAGACCTTCCAAGGTGGCGGCATGGAGGGCAAGGAAATGCGCTTTGGCGTGCTGCCGAGTTCCTTCTTTGCGGTGACCACCACCATGACGTCGACAGGCGCGGTGGACAGCTTCCACTCCAGCTACTCACCACTGGCAGGCGGCATGCTCATGCTGAACATGCTGCTGGGCGAGATCAGCCCTGGTGGTGTGGGCTCCGGTCTCTACGGCATGCTCATCATCGCCATCCTGACCGTATTCATCGCCGGCCTGATGGTCGGCCGTACCCCGGAATACCTGGGCAAGCGCATTGGTGTTTCGGAAATCACCAAGGTTTGCCTCTACATCCTGGTCATGCCAGTGCTGGTGCTGGCAGGTGTCGGTATCTCCACCATGCTGCCGTCGACGCTGGACTCCGTGTCCGCTGACGGACCGCACGGTTTCTCCGACCTGATTTACGCCTTCACCAGTGCGTCCAACAACAATGGTTCGGCATTCGCGGGCTTCGGTGCCGATACCCCGTGGTTCAACATGAGCCTCGGTTTCGCCATGCTGTTTGGTCGCTTTCTTCCAATTGTCATGGTGCTGGGTCTGGCTGGTGACTTCGCCAAGCAGCGACCAGCCGCCGAGACCGCTGGCACCCTGCCAACTCACCGACCGCAGTTTGTCGGCCTGACCGTTGCCATCGCAATCATCGTCAGCGCCCTGACCTTCCTACCAACCCTCGTCCTAGGTCCGCTGACGGAGGCCCTGTCATGAGCAAGAATTCCAACGCATCTTCCGCATTTTCTCCCAGCGCACTGAAAGCGGCTCTGCCGCTGGCGCTGAGCAAGATGAACCCGCGCCAGCTCATCGCCACCCCGGTGATGTTCCTGGTCGAAGTCGGTGCCGCATTTACGCTGGTCCTGGCCATTGCGCACCCGTCGCTGTTCAGTATTTCCATCACGGTGTGGCTGTGGTTGACGGTACTTTTTGCAACGCTGGCGGAAGCCGTCGCTGAGGGCCGCGGCAAGGCACAGGCGGAATCGCTGCGCGCTTCGCGCACCACCTCTGATGCCTTCAAGCTCAACAACGGCGCCAACGCCGCTGCAGCACTGGAGAACCCAGCCGCGCAGACCACCAAGGTCGCGGCCACGGACCTGGTTCCGGGTGACATCGTCATCGTCTCCGCCGGCGAGCCGATTCCCGCCGATGGCGACGTGATCGTCGGCGCTGCCAGTGTCGATGAGTCCGCCATTACCGGTGAGTCCGCGCCGGTCATCCGCGAGGCCGGCGGTGATCGGTGCGCGGTCACCGGTGGTACACGCGTGCTTTCCGACGCCATCGCCATCGAGGTCACCACCATGCCCGGTGAGAGCTTCATGGATCGCATGATTGGTCTGGTCGAAGGCGCACAGCGCAAGAAGACTCCGAACGAGCTGGCACTTGGTTCCCTGCTGCACGTGTTGACCCTGATCTTCCTCATGGTCGTCATCGCCTTGGCACCAATGGCTGTCTTCAACGGCGCTGAGCAGGACCCATTGGTACTGGTCGCACTGCTGATCTGCCTGATCCCGACCACTATCGGCGCGCTGCTGTCCGCTATTGGTATCGCCGGTATGGACCGCCTGGTTCAGCACAACGTGTTGGCCATGTCGGGCCGTGCGGTTGAGGCCGCTGGTGACGTCGCCACGCTGCTGCTAGACAAGACCGGCACCATCACCTTCGGTAACCGTCAGGCTGCGGAGTTCTCCGAGGTCGGCGACACCACGCACGCTGAATTGGTACACGCCTGCCAGCTTTCTTCGCTTGCCGACGAAACCCCCGAGGGCCGCTCCATTGTCGAGCTCGCGGAAACCGAATCGAATGAACGCATCGACGAATCCGTCTATGCCAATGCGACCTTCATTCCCTTTACCGCTCAGACTCGTATGAGTGGTATCGAGTTCCCCGCTACCGGCGGCGAGAAGAAACGCAAGGTAGTCAAGGGTGCCGCAATGGAGATTGTGAAGCTGATGAAGTGCATCGGTGCCACCGTGCCGCCCGAGGTCGATGGCATTGTCCAGCGCATTTCGGAAGCGGGCGGTACCGCGCTGGTGGTCGCCGAGGTATTTGGCGGCGACGAAGTAACCAGCGGTGAGTCCGGACGAGTGCTGGGTGTTATTTATCTCAAGGACGTCGTTAAGCCTGGCATGCGTGAGCGTTTCGATCAGCTGCGTGAAATGGGCATTCGTACCGTCATGATCACGGGCGACAATGCGGTGACGGCGCATGCGATTGCGAAGGAGGCCGGCGTCGACGATGTGCTCGCTGAGGCCACCCCGGAGCAGAAGCTAGAGTTGATCCGCAAGGAGCAGTCGAAGGGACGCCTGGTCGCCATGACCGGTGACGGCACCAACGATGCACCGGCATTGGCGCAGGCAGATGTGGGCGTGGCAATGAACACTGGTACGTCGGCGGCGAAGGAAGCGGCCAACATGGTGGACCTGGATTCGGATCCGACCAAGCTCATTGACGTGGTGGGAATCGGCAAGCAGTTGCTGATTACCCGCGGTGCGCTGACCACCTTCTCCATTGCCAATGACGTGGCGAAGTACTTCGCCATCATTCCAGCCATGTTCGTCACGGCGCTGCCTGGCCTGGACAAGCTCAACATCATGAACCTGCATTCGCCGGAAAGCGCCATCCTGTCTGCAGTGATCTTCAACGCGCTGGTGATTGTCGCCTTGATTCCGCTGGCTCTCAAGGGCGTGAAGTACCGCGCCGGGTCGGCTGCCTCACTGCTGAGCCGCAACCTGCTCATCTTCGGTGTCGGTGGCATCATCGCACCGTTTGTCGGCATCAAAATTATTGACCTCCTGCTCTCCGGAGTGTTCGGGATGTAAGTGCCTTGGCCTCGCGCCAAACGGCGCAGCCAGCGCACAACACTTGGCATCTCGCAACATGTGAAAAGAATCGAGAAGGACATGAACAAGAACTTTCGGTTGGTATCCACCACAATCAAGGCATATTTGCTGCTCACCGTGGTTATCGGCCTGCTGTACCCAGCCGCAATCTGGGTAGTGGGGCGAATCTGGTCCGATAACGCTGATGGCTCGATGATGTATGACTCCGCAGGCAAGGCCCAGGGCTCGGAGCTCATTGCCCAAGAAGTGACAAAGCCGGGATTTTTCTACCCGCGCCCGTCTGCTGCGGGGGATAATGGCTACGACGCGATGTCGTCTTCGGCATCGAACGTGTCGCCGTATAGCAAGGAGTTCCAGGCTGAAATCGAACAGCGCCGCACCGATGTCGCTGCCCGCGAGGGCATCGACCCGGCCCAGGTACCGGTGGAGGCAGTCACCGCCTCCGGTTCCGGTCTGGATCCGCATATCTCCGAGAAGTACGCACAGCTGCAAGCACCGCGCGTGGCCAAGGAGCGCAACCTGCCACAGGCAGAGGTTGAGCGGTTGATCTCGGAAAATAGTGAAAACGCAATTACGGAACAGGGCTCGCAGGATGGTGGGCGACTGGTCAACGTCGTAAAGCTGAACGCCGCTCTGACAGACGGACAGTAAGCATCCTGCGATTGGGCAAGGTATGGCAAGTAAAGGTCTGTAAGAAATGGCCAAGCGAGGAAAACTGAAGGTCTACCTGGGGTTCGCCCCGGGCGTGGGTAAGACGTGCGCCATGTTGAGCGAGGGGCACGATCTGTACTCCCGTGGGCACGAGGTAGTCATTGGTCTGGTGGAACACCACGGTCGCGAGCGGACGAAGAAGCTCATCGAAGGCCTGCCAGTGTTGGATTGTCGAAAGGTGTCCTACCGCGGCAACACCTATCGTGAGCTGGATGTTGATGCGATTATCGAGATGCGTCCCGAGGTCGCCCTCGTCGATGAGCTCGCGCACACCGTCGTTACCGATGAGCCGGACAACGAGTTCGTTCAGCAACGCAAGCGCTGGCACGATGTCTACCAGCTTCTCGACGCAGGCATCGACGTCATCTCGACGATGAACATCCAGCACTTGGAATCGCTTAACGACGTCGTTGCGGCCGTCACCGGCGTGCGCCAGATGGAGACGGTACCCGACCGTGTCCTCCGCGATGCGGACGAGATTGAGCTCATCGACTTGAGCCCGGACGCCCTGCGCATCCGCCTGTCTCGCGGCGAAATCTACCGCAAGGAGCAAGCGGAACTAGCGCTGCGCAAGTACTTCCGCCCGGGCAACCTCAGCGCCCTGCGTGAGCTGGCACTTTTGTGGCTGGCTGACAAGGTCGAGGAGGTGCTCGATGCCTACCGCGAAGACGAGGAGATCGACGACCACTGGACCACGCGTGAGCGCGTCGTGGTGGCCGTGCGCGATGATGAGAACGCGGAGTCCATGATTCGCCGCGGTGCTCGTATGACCGGTCGCGTGGCCGGCCGCGAGATGATTGTCGTGCACATTACCGGCGAGGACGACGGCCTTGACCGCGGGTATCTGCGTCGGCTGCGCAAGCTGCAGGATCTCACCGAGTCGCTGGGTGGGCAGTGGCGCACCATCGTGGGCGATGATGTGCCGGGAATTCTGCTGGAGTTCTCCCGCACGGTCAATGCATCGCAGCTGGTCATTGGCTCGGAGCGAGGACTGCGGCGCTATGTGGGCTTAAGTACCTCGCAGCGCATCATCGACCAGGCTGGGCCCATCGATGTGCACATCATCTCCTCAAGCTCAGAGAAGAAAGCCAAGCGGCGCAAGAAACTGCGCTCTCGCTTTTCCAAGGAGCGACGCATCACCGGTTGGCTCCTGGCACTGGTGGGGCCAGTGCTACTGACGTTGCTGCTCTACCAGCTGGACACCGGCCCGGAGTTCCTGGGCGTGCTGCTGCTGACCTATCTAATGCCGATAGTCTTCGCCGCTATGGCGGCAGGGTTGGTGCCAGCGCTGGCGGCAGTGGTGGTCTCCTCAATTCTGGCAAACTGGTACTTCACCGCTCCGGTGAATACCCTGACTATCACCGAGCCGGCCAGCTTGGCTCAAATCCTGCTCTTCGGTGTGATTGCGGCGGCTGTGGCGACGGTGGTGGAGCGTTCCGAGCGCCGCCGCGAGATGGCGGACAGGAGTTTGCATCAGGCAGTCGTAATGTCCGAGTTGGCACACGGTGTCGTCCACGATGGCGACAACATGTCCAACCTGGTCCACAGCTTGGCGGATACGTTCTCGATGGAGCGCGTGGACGTGCAGCGTTACTCCTCAGAGCGCAAGAAGTGGTTGACCATTGTCACCACCGCCGAACACGGCTTGTCCGAACCGTGGCCGACAGAGCTGCCGATGACTAAGGTCAGCTCCGGCGATGACCTGCGCTTTGTGCTCAGTGGCCGTGAACTCACCGCCGCTGAGACTGCCATGATTGCGGCTCACGGTTCCCGCATCCGGGCGCTCATGGACATGGAGGAAATCGCCGCGATGCGCCGCGCCACCGCTGCCCTCGAGGCGGGCAACCGCGTGGGCAGCGCGGTGCTGACCGCCGTTTCACATGACCTGCGCACACCGCTGGCCAGCATCAAGGCTGCGATCTCCAGCATGAACATGGAGGACGTTGAGCTTGACGACGAAACGCGTCTCATCCTCATGGAGACAATCGAGAGTTCCGCTGACCGCCTAGAGGTGGTCATTGGCAACCTACTCGATGCCAGCCGCATCGACTCCAGCACCAAGCGGGTGGAAAGTGTGCCGGTTAGCGTCTCCGATGTTGTGGACGCGGTATGTGCGGAGCTGCCGGAAGCCGCAGGTCACATTGACCGCGATATTGACCATGACGCCTGCATGGTGGAAGGCGATCCTGGGCTGATCCAGCGCATTGTTTCCAACATCGTCATCAACGGCCGTCAGTACGCACCGGAGTCGAGCCTGACCATTCGTACGCGGCCCAGCGAGCGCGGTGTGCGCGGTCCCGCCGACATGCCGGTTATGGGCTCGCTGGGTGCTATCGCTGCGAGCGCATGCATAGACATTTTGATCATTGACCACGGTAAGGGCATCCCGGAGGATAAGTTGGAGGAGATTTTTCAACCGTTCCAACGCCTTGGCGACTACTCGGCACAATCTCAGGGCCTTGGTCTGGGACTTGCCGCCGCCTCGCGTTTTGCCGACGCCATGGGAGGCGCCATCCGCGCCGAACAGACACCCGGCGGCGGTGCTACCTTCGTGCTGACGTTGCCGCGTGCAATGGGCGAGAGAAAGTAGGATTCCATGAATCTCAGTTCAGGACAACCCGCTGGTCAGGCTGGCAACAAACCCGGGCGAAAGATACTCATCGTCGAGGATGATGTCGCCATGGCCCGCACTGTGCTTGTCAGTTTAAAAGCCCGCGGTTACGAGCCACGTGTCGCGCAAACGGCCACGCGGGCGTTAGCCGCGGTCAGCGAGTGGAAGCCCGACGCCGTTCTCCTGGATCTGGGCTTGCCCGATGTCAGTGGCCTGGAAGTTCTGCGTTCTTTGCGCAGGTGGAGCGATATTCCAGTGCTGATTGTCTCCGCACGTCACGACGAGGCGGGGAAAATCAACGCCCTCAATGAAGGGGCCGATGACTACGTCACCAAGCCTTTCTCGATGGGGGAGTTGTTGGCTCGGCTGCGTTCAACCATGCGGCGTGCTAGCAAAGTAGTGGTCGAAGAGGTGCCGAAGGTGACCTCCGCAGATGGTCATCTAATGGTTGACCTGGCCAAACGGCAAGTTCTCGTGGCGGACGAGCTCGTGCATCTGACCCCGCGCGAGTGGGACATCCTGGTCTACCTGGTGCAGCATCGTGGCGAACTGGTGACCAAACTGGAGCTTCTCAAGGCCGTCTGGGGTGACCAGTACGAAAAAGAGACCAACTACCTGCGCGTTTACATCTCCCAGCTGCGCCACAAGATTGAGCCTCAGCAGGCTCACAACAAGTACTTGCGCACTGAGGTGGGGGTCGGTTATCGCATGGTGCTGGACGAGGAGTAGCAGCCGGCTGCTTGCCCGTTCTTGCTTGCCCGCCTGCACGTTCCCGCCTTCCCGCTCGCCTGCCTGCCTCTCCTCGCGACTTCACGACACCTATGTCACCTCATGCCACCTC
>NZ_KV798502.1:99324-186529 GCF_001809695.1 Corynebacterium sp. HMSC063A05
TCATGCCACCTCCACAGCTGGCACGAGGTGACATAGGTGTCGTGAAGTGCGATCTGCCCCAGCCCAGAGGGTGGAGTGAAGTGCTGTGTGTGGGGGGGGGCGGCACCGCCCAGCTACAGATCCAAATCCAGCGAAGCGCCCGGAATAGCGTCCAGCAGCCGCTGGGTGTATTCCTTCTCCGGGTGGTCGAAGAGATCGTCGGTAGGACGGTGTTCAACCATCTTGCCGTGCTCCATCACGATGACCTCATCAGCCACCTGCCGCACCACAGCGAGGTCATGCGTAATAAAGAGGTAGGCCAAATCCATCTCTTCCTGCAGCTCAGCAAGCAGTTCGAGCACCTGAGCCTGAACCACCACGTCGAGGGCTGACACCGCCTCGTCACAGACCACAACCTCAGGGTTCAGGGCCAGTGCACGCGCAATCGCAACACGTTGACGCTGGCCACCCGACAGCTCACCGGGGAAGCGGCGACCCATCTCCGCGGGCAGCGCGACGCGGTCGAGAAGCTCGAATACGCGCTGCTCACGCTCCTGCTTGGTGCCAATCTTGTGAATTTGCAGCGGCTCCTCGATGGAGGAATGCACCGTGCGCATCGGGTCCAGCGTCGCATACGGGTTCTGGAAAATCGGCTGAATGCGACGCCGCAGCTCGAGCTCCTCTTTACGATTCCGGCCCTGGACGCGGTTACCGTCGAAAAGCACTTCGCCCTCTGTCGGATCGAGCAGCCCCAGCGCCATATTTGCGACAGTGGACTTACCCGAACCGGACTCGCCCACGATTCCGATGGTGCGACCGCGGCGCAGCGTAAAGCTGATGTCATCGACGGCGCGAAAGGAATCCTTGCGCCACGGACGGTCGCCGGGGATGGCAAAGTCGCGCACCAAGTTCTTCGCGACCAGAATCTCCTTCTGATCCGCATCCGATGTCGTCGGCGCCGCCACCACGCGATCACCGCGGCGGGCAGCCAGCGACGGAGCCGCCGCGATCAGCTGCTTGGTGTATGGATGCTGCGGGCGAGTGAGGACTTCCAGGGCAGGGCCGGTCTCCACGACACGTCCTGCTTGCATAACGACGAGTCGGTCAGCGCGCTCGGCAGCCAAACCGAGGTCATGAGTAATAAGCACCACGGACGTGCCGAGTTCGCTAGTGAGCTTGTCGAGGTGGTCAAGGATCTTCTTCGCCACGGTCACGTCGAGCGCGGAAGTGGGCTCATCGGCAATCAGTAGCTTTGGGTGCGCGGCCAAGCCCATCGCGATAAGTGCGCGCTGGCGCATACCACCGGAGAACTCGTGCGGGTATTGGTCGATGCGCTTTTTAGCATTCGGCAGGCCGGCCTGTTCCAGCAGCTCAATCGCCTTTTTGTAGGCTTCAGAGCCAGTGGCGATGTTATTGGCGCGCAGCGCCTCCTTAATCTGGGAACCGATAGTCCACACCGGATTGAGGTTGGTCATCGGATCCTGGGGGACCAGGCCAATACCGTTGCCGCGGATGCTAACAAACTCGCGGTCCGTCAAGTGTGTGATGTCACGGCCATCGAAGGTGATGGTGCCACCGGTGACTTCACCATCACCGGGCAACAGCCCCAGTGCGGCGTGGACAGTGGTGGACTTACCCGAGCCGGACTCGCCGACAATGGCGACTGTCTCACCGGGGAAAACCTCCAGGTCGACGTTGTGCACCACATCGGTCAACGATTTACTGCGGCGGCCGGACGCTGTGGTCGTCGGAAAGCCGATGCAGACGTCCTTCAGGGTGAGAATTGGTGCTGAGGAAGTATTGGTGTCGGTGCTCATCGACGACGCTCCTTCGGGTCGAGAGAATCCTTCAAAGCGTCACCCATGAGGATGAAGCCGAGAACGGTAATCGCCAGGGCGAGTGCTGGCCAGAACAGGTTGGACGGGGCCTGGCGGAGCACCTGCTGTGCGACAGAGATGTCGTTGCCCCAGGAAACGGTGGTCGTCGGAAGGCCAATGCCCAAGTAGGACAGCGTGGCTTCGGCGACGATGTAAATACCCAGTGAAGTCGTGGCCATAACGATGACAGGGGCGAGGCAGTTCGGCAGCACATGGCGGAAGAGAATGCCAGTGTTGGACAGACCGAGCGCCTTGGAAGCGGTGACGTATTCCTCGTTCTTCACCGAAATCACCGAGGAGCGCACCACGCGCGCCATCTGCGGCCAGCCGAAAGCAGCGAGCACGAAGACCACGGACCAGATGGTGCGTTCGGTAAACAGCTGCATCAGCACGATGCCGGCCAGAATCAGTGGAATGGCAAAGAACATGTCCGTGATGCGAGAGAGCACCGCATCGACCCATCCTCCCAGGTAGCCGGCGATTGCGCCGAGGATGATGCCGACGATGGTCACGGCCAGGGTGACGCCGATACCGACGATGACCGAGGCGCGGGCACCGTAGATGACACGGGCGTAGACGTCATAGCCCTGCTGCGTGAAGCCCATGGGGTGGCCTTCGCGGGCCGGCGCCAGGGAGTCGCGCAGGTTAGCTGCCGACGGATCCACCGAGGTGAACAGCGACGGGAACGCGGCCACTGCGATGGAGAGCAAAATGATGAATGCGGAAACCCAGAACAGTGGGCGGTAACGCAGGTTCTGCCAGGCCGAACCCCACAGACCAAGTGGTGGGTTGTCGGGCAGCTGCTTGTGGTCGGGGTTCGTCGCCGGATTTGGTGCCTGCGCGGTGTTGGCCTGTGCGGTGTTGGCCTGCTTTTCTGGCTGAGTCGAATCTAACTGCGTCGAATCTGGCTTAGGCATAACGAATCCTCGGATCCAGGACTGCGTAGAGCAAGTCGATGAGCAAGTTGGCGAACATGTAAATAACCACCAGGATGGTCACGATGCTGACCACGGTGGGAGCTTCACCAATCTGGACGGCGTGGAAGATCAGGCCACCGATACCGGGCACGTTGAAGATGCCCTCGGTGACGATTGCGCCACCCATCAGAGCGGCGAGATCAGCGCCGATGAAGGTCACAACGGGAATCAGCGAGTTACGCAAGATGTGGCGGCGGGTGACTTCAGAGGTTGGCAAGCCCTTGGCGCGGGCGGTGCGCACGAAGTCAGCATGGCGTGCCGACGAAACCTCCGAGCGCGTCAGTCGCAGAACATAAGCAACCGAGACGAGACCCAGCACGAATGCCGGAAGTAGCAGGGAAGTAAAGGACGCATCGCTACCGACAGTGGGGGAGACAATGTGCCAGCGCACACCGAAGAGGTAGCGGGCAACGAAGCCGAGCACGAAGGTCGGAGTTGCAATGACTAGCAGGGACAGAACCAGGACGGTGGAGTCGAAGAAGCCGCCCTTGCGCATGCCTGCGATGACGCCAAGGCCGATGCCGAAGATTGCCTCAATGGCAACGGCCATCAGTGCCAGGCGAATAGTAATGGGGAAGGCCAGAGCAATTTCCTCGCCGACTGAGCGGCCGGAGAAAGTCTCGCCCATATCCAGTGTGAACAGGCCCTTTAAGTATTCCCAGTACTGGACGAAGAAGGGTTCATCCAGGTGGTAGTGCGCGCGCAGCGCAGCGACCTGCTCCGGCGGCAACTGCTTGTCGCCGGCCAATGCGGCGATGGGGTCACCGGGCATGGCGAAGACCATCGCATAAATCAGCAGCGTGGCACCGAAGAAGACCGGCACCATCTGCAGGAGTCTCTTTCCGATATACCAACCCATGGCGCTAGTCCTTTTCAATCATTGGGTAGTCCAAAATGCCATCCCACATCACCACGGCATTACGCAGCTTCGGGTTCCACGCCACCGAAGCATTCGGGTACCACAGAGGGATTGCAGGCAGGTCTTCCATCAGCACAGACTGAGCCTTGACGTAAATCGGCTTGGCCTCCTCTGCGCTCTTTGCCGAGGACGCTTCCTGAATGAGCTTGTCGAACTTCGGATTCGAGTAGTGGTTGTCATTCGCGGAACCACCGGTGGCGAATTGCGGAATCATGTAGTTGGCAACCGATGGGTAGTCCGCTGACCAGCCGGTACGGTAGCCGCTGGTCAGGGTCTCATTAGTGATCTCATCGCGCAGCTGCTTGAAGGTCGGGTAGGCCTTGCCGTGAGATTCAATTCCGAGGGTTTCACCAATCATGTTGGTCACCGCTTCAACCCACTGCTGGTGCCCGCCGTCGGCGTTGTAGGCAATATCGAACGAGCCCGTAAACGGCGCAATTTTGTTGGCCTCGGCCCACAGTTTGCGAGCCTTGTCCGGGTTGTACTTCAACACATCCTGCCCAGGCACATTCGGATCCAAGTCACCGAGCGTCAGTGAGCTGAATTCGCGCGCCGGGGTGCGCGTGCCGAAGAAAATCTTGTCAGTGATGAGCTGGCGGTCAAACGCCATGGAAATTGCTTGACGACGGAGCTTGCCCTCTTCACCCGAAAAGCCTGGCAGATTTCGCGGAATTGCGAAGTATTGCGCTGAGGAAGTTGGGACGTTTGCGCTGGAGTCAGGGAAGTCGGTTTCAAAGCTGGCCATCGCCGTCGGTGGAATGGTGCGCGGCAGCGTGTCCAGGCGGCCTGCCTGGAGATCCGCGTACGCGGTGTCCATGTCCGAGTAGAAGCGGTAGACCAGACCGTTGTTGCGAGCCTTGTGCTCACCGGCGAAGTTATCATTTTTGACCAAGGTCAGCTGGTTATTATGCAGCCACGCACGACCTTCGGCCATCTTGTAGGGACCATTGCCGATGGGGTGTTCACCGAAAGCCTTCTTGTCTTCGAACGCTGCCTTCGGCAGTGGCATAAACGCGACATAGCCGAGGCTGAGCGGGAAGGAGGAATCTGGGGTGGTCAGATCTACGGTGAACTTCAGATCGTCGACCTTTTTCAGACCGGAGAGTGTTTTCTCCGTGGCCTTTTCTCCCGAGACAGCATCAAAGCCCTGCACGTTGGCGAAGAAGGACTGCTGCTTCTGCAGGTTCGGGCCGTAGGCAGCGTAATTCCAGGCATCGATGTAGCTCTGCGCGGTGACGGGTTCGCCGTTGTGGAAGGTCCAGCCCGGTTTCAGCGTGATGTCGAAATGAGTCGAGTCCTCGTTGGGCTTAATTTCTGCCGCATGGTCCAGGATCATCGAGCCGTCGGTGTCGTAGCGCACCAGACCTGAGTAGAGCACGCGGAGGATATCGCCACCACCGGTTTCATTGGTGTCAGTGGTGTACAGCAGCGACTGCGGTTCGGAGTTCTGAACCACAATGAACCCGGCGCCGACCTGTTGCTGGTCAGTGCTGCAGGCAGCAAGTGCAGCGCCCGGTAGGACAATTGCCAGCAAAGCCGCCAGGATTTGGCGGACATGCAGCGTGAACTTTCCTTTTTCGCTGAGCGCTGTTGCGTGCAGTTTTGTGGCACGGAACTTCTCTCGCTGTCGGAGCTTCCGCCGGAGTTCCTGCCGGGTGTGGAAGGGGCCGGAGGCAACGGGTCTATGCATCGCGAGCCTTTCTAGATTCTGCCAGCTAGGCGATATGAATTTGGTGATCGGCTCACTCCAAACGACTCAGCTACCCACCTCCCAGCTGCTTAGCAATGGTGGTGGTGAAACCTTTGGTTGTGACGGATTCTAAGGTTTGGATACGACCGTTCAATACAGTCTCTAACCTTACAAGTCCAAAAAACATATGAGTATTGATCAGGCGAACCATCCCTTATTTGACGGTGTCTTTTACCCTCGATTGGGGAGTTAATTCTGTGCAGCGGTGAAAGTCTGTGACACCCTGGCACCCCCGCAGGGGTTGTCCTCTGGTGCTCCGCGACGTTGGCGCTCAGCCAGGCTCCGTCCGCGTTGGGCTTATTCGCGTTGGTCCCATCCTCGGGCCCCGTCCGCGGGCCCCATCCGCGACTTCACGACAGCTATGTCACCTCATGCCACCTCCACAGCTGACACGAGGTGACACCCGTGTCATGAAGTGGGCTTTGGGGCTTGGTAGAGGGGCGCCGGAGCGCCGCCAAGCCAGCGCATTAAGTCCCGCAGTACGAGTGGAAAGCCCCCAACTCCCGCGGTGCCGGCTCAGTGAACCCCGCTGGGACGTCTTGCAACTCAAAGGGGTTGGTTACCGCCTCCAGCAGGTGCCGGTAGGCGGCCAAATCCCTCGCCCCTGCTTCTCCTGTCGCCCCTGCCTTCGCTAACGCTTCCGTGACCAGGTGATTCCGGGGAATATACAGCGGATTGGTTGCCTCCATCAGCGAAAGGGCCGTCGTCTGGTCGATTCCCAGCTCCTCCCGCGTCCGCTGCCACAACTGCCCCCACTCAGTCGCGGCAGCGGGGAGCGCAGAATCATCAGACAGCCTGGTCAGCGCGGTCAGCGCAGTGAAATCCTGCCCATCACCATCGGCCAGAGCCTCAATCAGCGCCCGATGAGCATTCGTGTGGTCGAGCCCAAACTTCGCCAGCAACGCCTGCCACTGCTGTACCAAGGGGATGGCCAGCGGGTCGTCGTAAAGCGAGGGGAGAATCCCCAACTTGGGCAGCCACCTGCGGCTGAGCGCATCGGTGAACTCGTCGGCGAATTCTCCCAGGATGTCGCGGGCGCGTGCGAGGGCATCCTCCGGGGTGCCTGCGAAATGCGGTAGCAAAGTCTCCGCGAGTTTCGACATGTTCCACCCCGCGATTGTTGGCTGCGCGCCGTACGCGTATCGACCGCCGCGATCAATACTGCTAAACACCGCCCGCGGATCGTGCGCATCCAGAAACGCACACGGCCCAAAGTCGATGGTCTCGCCCGCGATGCTGGCATTGTCGGTGTTCATCACGCCGTGGACAAAACCGCAGGCCAGCCACGCCGCAACGAGATTGGCTTGCCGCTTGACGACGTTTCGGAGAACCGACTCCGCCGAACCCTCGTAGCCATGCCGCTGCGCGGCGAAGTCGATGAGCCGGTCCATGATTCCGGTGTCCGCTCCGGAGCGTGCGACCAGCTCGAACGTGCCAACTCGCAGGTGGCTGGATGCTACGCGCACGACAATGCCGCCCGGTTGAAGTTCGGTGGTGGGATCGGTGTTGTCGAATGGGGTTTGCGAGCCGCGGTAAATCTCTTCGCCAGTTTTGACGACCGCCAGCGCGCGGGTGGTGGGGATGCCGAGCGCATACATGGCTTCGCTGATGAGGTACTCCCGCAGGGCGGAGGTCAGCGTGACTTTGCCGTCACCGCCACGGGAGAAGGGCGTGGGGCCGGTGCCTTTCGCCTGAATCTCGTAGGCCTGGGTGTTGTCGCTGTGGGGTGTCTCTTTGGGGTAATCCGGCAGCCCAGTCAGCCCCGGTTCAGCCTCAACTGTGGCAAGCAAGAGCGCGCGACCATCACCGAGTAGGCCTGCGAAGTTACCGAACTGGTGGCCGGCGTAGGCCGTGGCCATCGGGGTTGTGTATGCGCCGGGTGGGGTATCGGTTTCCTTGCCGACTCCGCGGCCAGTGAGGAACTTCAGGCCAGCGTCTGACCGGAGCCACTGTGGGGAGAGACCGAGCTGGCTCGCGAGTTCGTCGTTAAGCATGACGAGCTGCGGTGATGGGGCGTCAAACCCCTCCTGGTCGATAGCGAGTTCAGGAAGTGCAGTGGGTAGATCAGCGACGTTTCTAGCCATGTGCGCAGTTTAACGGGTAGGCCGGATTGAGAATATGCGCTTTTATGTTCAGGGCTTGCTGAGGCGAGCGGTGTCGTCTTCAAACTCGCCGTTCAAGCGGCGATAGAGCGTTGCTCGCCACCGCTCCGGAAGCTCAGGGGCGGCGAGGAGACGGTGGATGCCCTCGATGTCCTGGCGGTCGATGTTCATGACGCGATTGGTCTCTGCAACAGAGACAGCGCTTGGAAGACGTTTGGCCAGCCGCATGGTGTCACCTTCAGCGATGGTGCCGGGATGAAGGACCCGCAGGTAGTAGCCGGAACGGGACTTCGACTGCATGAGCCTGGGCAGTCGGCGATCACTCCAACGTGCCGAGACCGTGGCACACGGACGACGCGGTTGCGTGACCTGGACTGTCAGATCGTTCAGTTCGAAGATGTCACCCAGACAAACCACCTGGTCAGGAAGGCCTTCTAGCGTGAGATTTTCGAAGAAAGCGCCCTCCGGCAAATCGAATCCATCAGCCGCCCACTGAGCCATGAACTCGAATGGGTAGCAGCACATCGCTTTGTTTGGTCCGCCATGGACCTTCAAGTTGCCCTGGGCGTCGCCGTCAAGGCCGTTTTCTGCGACTATTACGCGGCCCGTGCGTGGTGATTTGGCGGCGCCGGTGCTGATTTCACGGCCGCTCCACTTTTGCGTCACTACCGGCCCGGTGCGGACACGGCGCACTCGGCCGATGAGTTCTGGGAGTTGGTGGCTCGGCTGTGGGCGGCTTGGTTGTTCCTGGCTTGGTCGTTGGTGGCCTGGCTGGGTCTGCGGGCTCATGTCTTGAGTCTGCCATGTGACTGGAAGCGTTTTAGCCAGAAAAGGAGAATTTATATGCGCCTCTTGGAAGTGCGGTAATGGCATCAAACCAGCGTCCGCGCGGTGTCGTTGAGGCTGCCAATGCCTTACGAATCATGCCCGCCGCCGAGCCGTCAAAGATCGCATCCCACGTCAGGTGGATGATGGCGTAGCCGAGGTTGGTGAGTTGGTAGTCGCGACGCCGGTCATGCCAGATGTTGGCGGTGCCCGCGTGGTGTTGGCCGGCGCCAGCGCGCGTTTCTGATTGCACTGTTGATTGCATTCTCGATTGCGCGGGCTCGTACTTCATTCGCCCGTCGCACTCGATGATGATTCCGTGAGCCGGAAGCAGGAAATCCACACGCGCAACGAACACCCCGGCCTCATCTACTATTCGTGGTTGCTGCACAAATGACAGCTTTAGCTCCACGAGCAACGCCTTTGTCACCGACTCAAATGCACTTTCCGACCACGGCGATGCCACCATCAGCACCTCCAGCATGCGGGGCCCACGCACTCGACCCCGTTGGTCGTGCACGTGGGGTAAGAAATCAGTACTGGAAATGGCCACGTGCCGCGGCGCTGCGAGCTGCGGAAACTCCTGTTCAATGTCCCAATTTGGTGGCTCAAAGCGCAGTGGCGCCTCCGGCCACGGCAGGGCTTGCTGAGGCTGCATTCCCGTCGAACCAAGTGTTCCGACCGAGCCACGCAGGGCGCCGTCGGCAAGCGCGATAGCTTCGGCAAAGCGTCGAAAGACCTCGGGTTTGCGGCGCGTGGCATCGTCGACGCGCGGCTGAGCAGCAGCGATATCAACCACGGTTCGCGCCAGAGTAGTGACCCGCACGCCATCGATGGTGGTCGTGGCACTTGGGGGCAATGCTAAGTAATTCTGGTGAAATTGCAGGCCATGGTGTGTTTTAAGTGTCGACGACCCACTTTTTACACTGGAACTGAGCGTCAGCGTTTGCGGAATATCGAGCAGTGGCAGGCTATGTATCAGCGCTGCTGCGATTCCGGTTAATACGCGATCTGGGTGTGCCTGTGAAATGGCAATGCATTGAATCCGTGCCCGGATGAGTTCCGCCTTAATGGCAAGAATTCCTCGTGGAAAATCGCTGTTAGATGGCCATATTCGTGCATCCGCGTAAGTGCCCCGAAACAACTGAACAAGTTCACCGCGCTCGACCGCCCGGCTGAGAATCCCTCGTGCTGTATTTCGGCTGATATGAGTCTGTTCTCGCAGGTGCACAATTCCGGAGGAATTGAAAATGAGCTCGCTCGTTTTCCGCATGGCGGACATTCTCATCGATGGTGCGGAAGCCCGCTGGCCAAAGACCGTTGTAAATCAACTTTCTGTGGATAGTTTTCGGACTGTGGATAACACATCAATTGAGCCAGACTGCAGATCCAAAAGTAACTGTTAAAGGCGTTTACAAGGGTCAAAATTACCTAGACTCGCATGTTTGGTGCCTTTTTTGCCCAAATCCAGGGAGCTGACCTGGGAGTTTCTAATTTGAAGCCCACCAAACATGCGAGTCTGCGTCAAAACACCCCTGTTAAATGGCGATAACCGTTGTTTTCGCTTTACGACGGATCCAAGTCCACCAACCTTCCCTCGAAAAGCCGAAACCCCGACCCGCAGTTAGTTAAAAACTGCCGGTCGGGGCTGGTTGGTGTGCTGTATGGCCTAAGCCGTATGAACTAGTGAACTAGCTAGCCGGGGTGAAAAGAGCCCTACTTCTTCAGGGATTCCGGAGCGTTGAAGCGCTCGCCGTGCTTATCGGCCAGCTCTTCGGCGCGCTCGACGAAGCCTGCGACACCGCGGCGCTCTGGGTGAGCTGCAGCCGGGTCGACGACAGTGGCGCCGTCGTAGTTCTTGATGAACTGGCGAGTACCACCGGTCCAGGCCGGGTAGCCGATACCGAAGATGGAGCCGATGTTGCCGTCGGCGTCGTGAAGCAGAACGCCCTCGTCGACGCACTTCTGAGTCTCGATGGCCTCGATGAAGAGCATGCGGTCGACCAGCTCCTGCAGGTCGGTGTCTTCCGGAGCGATCGGGGTGATGTTCAGCTCCTCGCGCAGCTCGTTGAACAGGCCCGGCCAGAGACCGGAGCGCTTGCCGTCGACGTACTCGTAGAAGCCCTTGCCCTCGAGCTTGCCCGGGCGTTCGAACTTGTGCAGCATGGCCTCGACCAGAGCCGGCACGCCGCCCTCGTCCAGGGACTGACCTGCAGCCTCGGCGGCAGCGCGGGTCTCGCCAGCGATCTTCTCCATGAGCTTGAGATTCAGCTCGTCGGCAAGCTGGAGCTGCGGTGCCGGGTAACCAGCCTGGCGGCCAGCGGCCTCGATGATGGCCGGGTCATAGCCCTCGGCAACCATGCGCAGAGCCTCGTTGATGACGGTGCCGATGACGCGGGAGGTGTAGAAACCGCGGGAGTCGGTAACGACAATCGGAATCTTGCGAATTGCAACAGCGAAGTCCAGCGAAGCGGCGAGGATTGCCGGGTCGGTGTTGTCGCCGGAGATGATCTCAATCAGCTGCATCTTGTCCACCGGGGAGAAGAAGTGCAGACCGATGAAGTCCTTCTCACGCTTGACGTGGGAAGCCAGCTCGGTGATTGGCAGGGTGGAGGTGTTGGAGCCCAGGATGCAGGTCTCCGGAACCGCGGCCTCGATTTCGGCGTGAACCTTGTGCTTGAGGTCGGTGTTCTCGAAGACGGCCTCGATGACCAGATCGACGTCGGACAGGTCGTCGTAGGACTCGGTCGGCTTGATGCGGTTCAGCAGTGCTGCGGACTTCTCCTCAGTGGTGCGACCGCGCTTGAGAGCCTTCGCCTCCAGCCCCTCAGAGTAGGCCTTGCCACGCTCGGCGTTCTCCAGGGAAATGTCCTTCAGGACAACTTCCATGCCAGCCTTTGCACACACGTATGCAATACCTGCGCCCATCATGCCGGCACCAACGACGGCAACCTTCTTGAACTCGCGCTTCGGGTACGGGGTGCCGTCAGCCTGCAGCGGACGGGAGCCGCCGCCCTGAGCGTGATTGAGGTCGAAGAAGAACGCCTGCATCATGTTCTTCGACTGAGTGCCGGTGACCAGCTCGGTGAAGTAGCGGGACTCGATACGCAGTGCAGTGTCGATGTCGACCTGAGAGCCCTCGACGGCAGCCTGCATCGCAAGGCGCGGAGCCTTCATCGGGGAGCCCTTGAGCTGCTTGGTCAGGTTTGCCGGGAAGGACGGCAGGTTCATTGCGAACTTAGGAGTCTTCGGGTCGCCGCCCGGGATCTTGAAGCCCTTCTCGTCCCACGGCTGTGTGGCCTTGGCATCTTCGCTGGTTAGCCATGCTCGAGCAGTGTCAATGAGCTGCTCCGGAGCAACAACCTCGTCAACGAGACCAGCTGCGAGGGCCTTGCCCGGGTTCATCTGAGCGCCGGTCAGAATGACCTTCATCAGCGCGTCCTGAATACCCAGCATGCGAACGACGCGGGAGACACCGCCGCCACCCGGCAGCAGGCCGAGGGTGACCTCTGGCAGGCCAATCTTGGAACCGCGGGCATCAGCCGCAACGCGGTAGTTAGCAGCCAGCGCGACCTCGAGGCCGCCGCCCAGTGCTGCGCCGTTGATGGCGGCAACAATCGGCACCGGGAGCTTCTCCAGGCGACGCAGGGAGGCCTTCATGTCCTCGACCATGTTGAACATGTCAGCTGCATCGTCCTCAGTGGCCTTGGACATCTGCTTGATGTCACCGCCTGCGAAGAAGGTCTTCTTCGCAGAGGTGATGATGATGCCCTTGATGGAGGTCTCAGAGCCGTCGCCAATTTCGTTTTCCAGGCGCTCCACGGTGGCGCGGATGTCGTCCTGGAAAGTCTTGTTCATGGTGTTGACCGGCGCATTCGGGTCATCCATGGTGAGGGTGACGATTCCGGCGTCGTCCTGATCCCACCGGAACATGTTATCTGTGCTCATAAATCAGTCAGTCCTTTGTGGTTATCGCGGTGTGGCCGCGGTAATTGTCGCTGTGAGTTTCGTTCCGGTTTGCTTTAGACGCGCTCGATGATGGTTGCAACACCCATACCGCCAGCCACGCAGAGCGAAATGAGGGCGTAGCGGCCACCGGTGCGGTGCAGCTCATCGATTGCGGCGCCGGTGATCATGGCACCGGTTGCCCCCAGCGGGTGACCCATGGCCATCGCGCCGCCGTTGATGTTGAGCTTCTCGTAGTCGATGCCCAGGTTCTGCTGAGCATGCTTGACGACGGCGGCAAACGCCTCGTTGATTTCCCACACGTCGATATCGTCGACCGTCAGGTTGGCCTTGGCCAGAGCCTCGCGGACGGCTGGCTCGATACCGGTGAGCATGATGGTCGGTTCGACACCATTGACGGCGGTGGCGACAACGCGTGCGCGCGGGGTCAGCCCCATGTCTGCGCCAGCCTTCTCAGAACCAACCAGGGTCAGTGCAGTGCCATCGACGATGCCGGAGGAATTACCTGCGTGGTGGACGTGGTTGATGCGCTCGAGCTGCGGGTACTTCTTCAGTGCAACTGCGTCGAAGCCACCCTGCTCACCCATCATGGTGAAGGCTGCGCGCAGGCCGGAGAGGGACTCTGCGGAGACGCCCTCGCGGATAGTCTCATCGCGGTCGAGGATGGTCAGGCCGTTAGCGTCCTTGACCGGGACGACGGAGCGGTCGAAGCGGCCCTCAGACCAAGCCTTTGCGGCACGGGCGTGGGAGAGTGCTGCCATTTCGTCGAGGGACTCGCGGTCAAAGCCGTCAAGCGATGCAATCAGGTCAGCGGAGATACCCTGCGGGACGAAGTCAGTTGCGAACGAGACCTGTGCATCCATTGCCATGGCGCCGCCGTCGGACATCATCGGCACGCGGGACATGGATTCAACGCCACCGGCAAGGACGAGCTCGTCCATGCCGGAGCGGACCTTCTGAGCTGCCAGGTTGATGGCAGACAGACCCGAAGCGCAGAAGCGGTTGATCTGGACACCGCCGGTGCGGTACGGCAGACCTGCGGTGAGCGCTGCGGTGCGGGCAATGTCCGCACCCTGGTCGCCGACCGGGCTGACGCAGCCAACGATGAGGTCGCTGATGCGTTCTTCATCCAGCTCCGGGAAGCGGTTGCGAATTTCGTCGATGAGGCCGACGAGAAGTGATACCGGGCGTACCTCGTGGAGGGAGCCGTCCTTCTTGCCCTTGCCGCGCGGGGTGCGAATTGCCTCGTAGATGAAGGCTTCGCCGCCCGGCTGAATGGTGGCGGAAGTCATGTGTTTTTACCTCACAGATTCGTCGTAAAGTGTCGTGCGTCACTCTATAACGAATGGCGGATTGCCGGGGGTGATTTGAGGGGTACTGGGGAGAAAGATGATCCGTTGCAGTCATTTACCTGCGGTTATGGGAGAAACCGGGGGTAATTACATAAGTAGTTTTGGGCGCAGAGTCGCGGAGGCAGACCGGCAAAAGTCGAATTTCCGCAAACGCCCGCCCGCAACCATCAAGCCGCCTCTTCACCATCGCCGGCGAACCCCAAGTTCCAATAGCGCTCGACAAAGGCCTGGATGCGCTGCAGCACCCGCGTCTTGACCTTCTCGCGCTCATTACCTGGGGTAAACCGCGACATTGGCGGAAGAACACGAACAATTCCGGTGCCAAGCGTGCTGACAATGCCGGTGGTCAGCGCCTCTTCAATGAAAGATTGCGCCGTCGGCATCCGCAGCTTTTCTTCAGTGATGATCGCATTGAGTTCTTCCGTGCGTTTGGTCCTGATGAATTCCTCCCACTGCTCGTCAACGGGCTGTGTCAGGCTCACGGTGCTGACGAACTCTTCAATCAGGTCGCGCTTGTTCCGTAGCGATGGGCTGGAGTTTGCAGCACGAGAAATCTGGGCACGAATTTCTTCTCTCTCGTCACTGCCGTGGGTTTCGCGGTATTGCTCGACGAGCATGAGAATGTAGTCGACATTGATCTCTACCTGCTTAATCAGCTCCATCTCGAAGACCACATCTTCGTTGATGGACTCCCGTTCCCCGTCGCTTTCAGTACGGAATTCCGCGAACAGGTCGAGGTAGATACTGCGGTAGTCCTGCTCCTGGCGAGGCGTCAGCAGCGCGTCATCGGCGAATTGGTCGAAGGAGGTCAGGATGTTTTGGACACACAGTATCGCTCCGAAAAGCTTGATGAACTCCTTTTTCGCCTTCTCGCCAACAATTGCCTTATCCAGCGGGTATTCCTGGAGCAGCTGATTCACCAGCTCGGCGTATTCGGCAAAGTACTCAGCGTAGGGCTTGAGCAGCACCACGCTTTGCGCTTTGGTATCACCGAAGAGCCGCAGCGCCTCATTTGTGGCATCTTCGAGGTCTCGGAAGCAGACAATGTTGCCGTACGTCTTAACTGAGTTGAGGATTCGGTTGGTACGCGAGAATGCCTGAATCAACCCGTGGTACTTCAGGTTCTTGTCCACGAACAGGGTGTTCAAGGTGGTCGCATCGAACCCGGTGAGGAACATGTTGACCACGATGGTCATATCGACTTCCCTGTTCTTCATTCGCAGGGAGAGGTCTTTGTAGTAGTTCTGGAATTTCTCGGCTGAGGTGTCGTAGTTGGTCTTGAAATACCCGTTGTAGTCGGCAATCGCCGCTTCCAGGTAATCGCGCGCAACCTTGGGTAGCTGCTCGGGCTCCATGCCTTCTTCAAGGAGCAAGCCTGTCTCGTCGGCCACGGCAGTAGCTGCCGCAGCGCTTTTCTTTTCGCTTGACGACGGAATCGTCGGTGACTCATCCTTTTCGGCCTCATTTGGCGCGAATGAGTAAATCATGGCAATTTTCAGCCGCTCTGCTTCCGGCAGTGACGCTTGCGCTTCTTTGAAGAGGCTGTAGTAGGTGTAGGCAGCCTCAACAGAAGCGGTGGCGAAGATAGCATTGAAGCCACGAACTCGTTGATTTTTCTTTATTTCCTTAATTCGACCGCGGTGCCGGGCCTTTGCTGAGGCGGATACGTTCTCGACAACGCGGTGTTCGTAGAAGGTTTCCCGCTTCGTTTTCTGCGCGAAGTGTTCGAGCGTGTAGTCGACGACGTTTTTTAGGCGTGGCTCGGCCAGGAGTGCGCCTTCAGTATCGATGCCTGTGACTTCCTTGTCCTTAACGTTTCCAACCGAGATGGTGTTGACGTAGTCGATCCGGAAGGGCAGGACATTTTTATCGGTGATGGCGTCAACGATGGTGTAGGCGTGGAGTCGTTTGCCGAAAGCCTGCTCGGTGGTTTTGAGGTTGGCCTTGGTGCCGCTGGTGGAGTTGTCAGCGAAGATGGGTGTCCCGGTGAATCCGAAGAGGTTGTACTTCTTGAATGCCTTAGTAATGGCAGTGTGCATGTCGCCAAATTGGGAGCGGTGGCATTCGTCGAAGATGATGACTACGTGCTTGCTGTAGACATCGTGGTGCTTGTTGCCTGCGATGAAGTTCGACAGCTTCTGAATTGTGGTGATGATGATGGCCGCATCGTCGTCTTCCAACTGCTTCTTCAGCACGGCGGTCGAGGTGTTGGAGTTGGCAGCACCCTTTTGGAAGCGGTCATACTCACGCATGGTTTGGTAGTCGAGGTCCTTGCGGTCGACGACAAAAAGGACCTTATCGACATGCGAGAGTTTACTAGCCAGCTGTGCTGCCTTGAATGAGGTGAGGGTTTTCCCCGAACCGGTCGTGTGCCAGATGTAGCCGCCGGCCTCCGTGGTGCCAAGGCGTTCACGATAGTTATTGGAAATCTCAATTCGTTGCAGAATCTTCTCAGCAGCGACAATCTGGTACGGGCGCATCACCAGTAGTTCTTCCGCGGCGGTGAAGACGCAGAATTTAGTCAGAATATTGAGAAGCGAGTGCTTGGACAGGAATGTCTTAGTGAAGCCAACAAGATCCCGGATGGGTTGGTTGTTTGCGTCAGCCCACCACGATGTGAATTCAAAGCTCTTAGCACCGCGTGCTGGGCGGCCTTTTCCTCCCGTTTCCTTGATGTGCAGTTCACGGGTGGTGTTGGAGTAGTACTTGGTCAGCGTGCCGTTACTGATGACAAACAGCTGCACATAATCGAACAAACCGTCGCCAGACCAGAAAGAGTCACGCTGGTAGCGCCTGATCTGGTTAAAGGCTT
Organism: Corynebacterium sp. HMSC063A05; assembly: GCF_001809695.1. Classification (NCBI taxonomy): domain Bacteria; kingdom Bacillati; phylum Actinomycetota; class Actinomycetes; order Mycobacteriales; family Corynebacteriaceae; genus Corynebacterium; species Corynebacterium sp. HMSC063A05. The sequence continues at coordinate 115,884 of NZ_KV798502.1, forward strand.
CACGCAGCTCTACGCCACGACGCTTGAGTTCGATATGCACCATGGGAAGGCCATTGACCAGGATGGTGACGTCGTAACGATTGGAGTGTTTCGCACCGCTTTCGCCCTTTTCCACCTCGTACTGGTTAATGACCTGCAGCCGGTTGTTATGGACATTTGCTTTATCCAGCAGTCGGATGTTTTTGCTTGTGCCGTCGTCACGCGTAAGAACCTGAATGTGGTCTTCGTGGATGCGACGGGTCTTTTCCTTGATTCCGTCGTTGGCGCTGGTGATGCAGGTGCGATAGAACCGTTCCCATTCCGCGTCGCTGAAGGTGACGTGGTTGAGGGTTTCTAGTTGGCGGCGAAGGTTGGCAACGAGGTCTGCTTCGCTGTGGATGGGCAGGTAGTCGTAGGCCTGCGACTGGAGGATGTCGATGAGCTCCTGCTCCAGTTGCGCCTCGGTTTGGTAGTCCTCCGAGGTGCGCTCCTCGGCCTGGTACTCCGCGACGACGGTGCTCTGCTCACCGACAGCGATCGGGTCGTACTTGGTTACTCGTCGCTTGCCGACGCCGTCCTGGTTCATGCTGCCAGCACCTTTTCCATAGTGTTAATTTGAAGCGTTACTTTTATGAGTCTCTATCTTAGAGAGTCCGGGGTAGCACGGGGTGGTGCAGCTAATCCACCAAGGTTCCCACAAAAACCACAACCACTGTTAGAATAAGGGGGCTCTAATCTAACAATCCCCAGGTGGTGGTTCGCTGTGGCTCCGACTTTGCCGGGAATGGAAGTTCGCCGGGAGCAGCTGATAGCTCAAGTTGACGCTATTTTGGAGTCGGCAATCGACGATTGTGTGCGTAAAACCAAAGAGACCCAGTCGATTGATTTCAAAGAGGAAGCTGGCCGACGTAGAGGTTCCCAGATTGAACCTGGTAAGTTGGAGAATCCGACAGCTGCCGACAAACTTGCCGACGAAGTGGCCTGCATGGCCAATACTCCTGGTGGCGGTGCCTTGATTGTTGGAATCGAGGATAAAACAGGGCGGATTATCGGTACCGAACTGGACATAGATTGGTTGCGGCAGGCTATCTATAGCCGGATTGATATTGCGCCCGATGTTGTCGAAAAGCGTGTGCAGGGCCAGCGAGTGCTTGTCATTTATGTTGCGGCAGCCTCTGAACCCGTTGAAGATACTGGGAACAGGCTGCGTTGGCGTGTTGGTGATTCGTGCAAGCCGGTGGACCGGTCGGAATGGTGGGAGTATCGGCGTGCGCAGGACGGCTTTGATTCAATGGCGCAGGTTAGTGCCGCAACACTTTCCGATGTCCGTCCCGGTGCCCTGGCGTTGGCCAGGAAATGGGACCCAGTGTTTGCCGAGCTTACCGACCAAGAAGTGCTGCACGGCATTGGTGCTCTTGATGCCAATGGATTCCTATCAATGGCAGGAAAGCAGCTATTTACTTCGGCAGGGCGTACGGTTATTGAGCTCAGCATTTTTGATGTTCACGGTGGTCAGGTGCTTAACAGAGTGGTGCCGGAACCTGAGAAGTCGTGTCTTGAGCAGCTTGCGTACATAGAGCAGGCTCTGAATGTGGTGAATAAAAACAACACTGTGGTGGAGGGGTTCGTACATAAGCCAGTGCCAGAGATTCCACGCGGTGCAGTGCGTGAGGCGATGCTAAATGCCATGATTCACCGCGATTGGAATCGAAGCGAAGCCATTGATGTGCGATGGATTGAGCTCGACAGCACCTTGATTGTGCGAAGCCCCGGTGGTTTTCCAGGAGCAATCACCGAAAACAATGTGTTAAGTAACCGTTCTGCTCGTTACCCCGCTCTGGCTGATGTGTATCGCGCAATTGGGCTCGTAGACAAGCAGGGTGTTGGGGTGGATCGCATGTACCAATCGATGATTGCCCTGGGGCATCGGCCGCCCACCATTGAAGAAGTAGCGGGCCCGTTTGTGGAAACGACTTTGGTGGGTGGCAGTCCCGTGCTGCCCGTTCTTGAGCTGATGTCAAGGATAATCCCGCAAGCACGGCAGGAAGATTACCGCATTGCAATCGTGTTGTATCTACTTTTTCAGCGCCCATTTGTCACGGTTGCGGAAGTAGCGCGTGGGCTGCAAGCCGGGCCTGAATCGGCTCACAATGCCCTGGATGCAGCCCGACAAACGACGGTACTGGGTGAACCGCTGATTGTCCCCCATGCTGGAGTGTGGGTGCTTGGCGAAACATGCCGAGCAATCTTGCGCAAAGCTGAACCGACGCCATTCTTGCCTGCGCGGTACCTCACCACCGATCAGGATGAACTCCAGAAAGCAGCGATGTTGTGGCTGTGTGAGGTTGGGGATATCGCTACAAGTGACCTCATGGTTCTGTCTGGAAGCTCCCGCGGCACAGTGAAGGCCTGTATCGACGTCATGGTAGAAACCGGCATTGTCACTGCCATTGGCAACGGCCGATCGCGCAGGTATCGGCTCACTAATCCGTCAAGGTCCCTGTAGAAACCGAAATCATTGTCAGATTAGACACTGCCTAATCTGACAATCCGGAGGTGGGTGATGAATGCGGAAGTATCGCTGACCTGATGGAGCGAGGGAAGTCCGGCGTCCCGCTGGGACTCGCCGACGCCTCCCTGGTTTATGCCGAAAGCTCCTTAAACGTGAGTAGTTGATCCCGGTAGAACTCGTACTGCTTCCGGCGAGCTTCAATCTCGGCAGGCAGGCCGGAGGTGAGGTCGTTCACGAGTGCATCGAACTTGTCGAGAATATTCACGATGCGCTGCTGCTCTTCGAGGGGAGGGATGGGGATTGGAACAGATTTCAGCCGCTGCACAGATAAACCTGGCTGGGCGGATTTTGTTGCGTATTGGTTTAAATCAAGAAATTTGAGCATGTGGTAGGCCCAGCGTGTGTTGACCGAATCATGGGCGTTCATGACAATCGCGTGTTCTGTTGCGTAGAAATCTTCAGGAGCCCAATTTACATTTCCGCAAAGAGCCCCTTGTCTGCCTATCAGCACAGCCCTTTCTGGATTGGATGCCTCCCGAACATAGCCGCGAACTCCATTTCCACCAAAGGCGGGAAATGGGTGAGAAGCCGTACGTACCGGACTGATTTCGTCTCGTCGTATCGCTTTGCCGGCTTTCATTTCGAATACGTCTCCTAGCGTTGTCCGCTGGACTCTCTCTCTCTCGGTGAACGTCAGCAGTTGATCACGATAAAATTCATACTGCTTTTTCCTAGCTTCCAGCTCCGCTTCCAGCTCCGCTTCCAGCTCCGCTTCCAGCGATTGGAAGGTGTCGAGGATTTTTACAATTTCTTGTTGGATTTCCAAAGGAGGGCATGGCAAGAGGATTCTCCCCATATTCGTGCCCGAGATGGAGCGGACCTTTGTGCCGAAAACAAACTTTCGTTTTTGTTTCTGGAAAGGCAGTGAGCGTAGAAAGTATGAAACAAACTTAGGATTTAATTCAGTTGTAAAGATCAATGTGTGGTTACTAACTGCGACTGAATCTTCACCTAGCCAAGCAACTGCTTTGCATAAATCTTCATCATTTTCACTGGTATCTGCGATGATAATGTCGCCTGGTTGAGCTTTCTTTGCTTTAGAGAATGTTAACGAGGAAACAAATGACTTAGTTTCCGTAGCCCAGATTCCGTAGTGGGTATAAATCTGGCCGTAGTGAATACAGCCGACACCGCTTTCGGTGAAGTCTTTCTTCTGGAGTCCGCCACCACGACTGAATTTTCCTAGCTCGCCCAAAGGCTTGTACTCCACACCATCCGGGCAGAGTTCCTCGATGAGTTTTTCGATCTGGTTCACTTCTGCTCCTTCGGTGGTTGCTGGATCTGCTTCTGAACTGCAGTGATTTCCTTGAGATAGTCCCGTTCCACACCACTCGGTTGGGCATCCATCACAGTTTTGTACTTCTCGTATTCCTCATGGGCCTTCTGTACCGCTTGGCGGTGGGAAACCGTTCCTGCTCCCTCCAAAGACTTGCCACCCATGGCCGCAATCATTGTGGTGAGATGATCCATCCAGTCCGCCATGTACGTCGGCTGGTGCATCTGCGCACGGAATTCTGCCGCATCGAAGTAGGCAGAAACCAAGGTATTTAGGCGTTTTAGCTCGTCCTCGGCAAGGAAATTCTTGGCAATCTCCATCTCGGCCTTGGTGATGCGTTCGCCCTTCCAATTGGTCAACCCCATGTTTGGCTTTGTGGCATCCGAACGCTCGAAAACCACCTCGGCTGCCGTGTGGCCGTGAGCACCAAAATGAAGCTTATTTTGGACCGTGGCAAAGAACTGCTTACTCACAGCGGCCCGTGGATCGTAATCCACGCTGGTGGCGTACAAATCTAGAACCTGGCGATGAATGACCTTCTCACTAGAGCGAATATCGCGGATACGCTCCAGCAATTCACGCCAATACGTTCCGCCGCCGCCTTCTTTCAGCCGCTCATCATCCATGGCGAAGCCCTTGATCAGGTATTCGCGCAAGACACCTAGCGCCCACTGTCGGAACTGAGTACCGCGCAGGGACCTCACTCGGTAGCCCACGGAGATAATCACGTCGAGGTTGTAGTGCTCCCGCTCGCGCGAAACTTCCCTTGAGCCTTCGAGTCGAACTGTTCGGAATTTCCGAACAGTTGCCTCTGACCTGGGCAGCTCGCCTTCCGCAAACACATTCCTAATATGTTCGGAGACATTCGCCTTCGACGACTGAAACAGCTCCACCATTTGGGCCTGGGTGAGCCAGACGGTTTCGTCGACAAGCCGTACCTCAATGCGAGTAGCGCCGTCGTCTGTGCGGAACATCACCAGCTCGCCTGCAGACGCCATGTTCATGTCGCCGTTCGTGTCAGGCATCGGTGCGGGTTCCCTCAAGGTCTGCCACGATCTCATCGATCGCCTCGCGTAGCTGGCGCTGGCGCTCCACAATGCCAACGATCTGCTTATTCAGCTCTACGATGTCTATGACCTCGCGGGTGTCTTCGGGTTCGACGTAGGAGGAAACTGCGATGTTGTAGTCGTTATCCGCAATCTCCTCAGCGGGCACCAGCTTGGTGAAATACTCCACATCCTCTCGGGCAGTGAAGGCATCCAGAATCTTCTTCTGGTTCTTGTCATTCAGTCGGTTCTTGTTGCCACTGCGCTCGAACTCTGCGGAGGCGTCAATGAAGAGGACCGAATTGTCCTTCTTCGACTTCTTCAACACGATTATGCAGGTTGCGATGGTGGTGCCGAAGAAAAGATCCGGCGGCAACTGAATAACCGTATCGACATAGTTGTTATCCACCAGGTACTTGCGAATCTTCTTCTCCGCGCCGCCGCGGTAAAGCACACCGGGGAACTCAACAATTGCGGCTGTGCCATTCGTCGCAAGCCACGAGAGAATATGCATCGTGAAAGCCAAGTCAGCCTTTGACTTCGGCGCAAGGACGCCTGCCGGTGCGTAGCGCGGATCGTTAATCAGCAGAGGATTGTTATCGCCCTCCCACTTGATGGAGTAGGGCGGGTTGGACACGATTGCCTCAAACGGCTGGTTATCCCAGTGCGCAGGTTCAGTGAGTGTATTGCCCAGCGCAATGTCGAAATTGTCGAAGTTCACATCGTGCAAAAACATGTTGATGCGCGCAAGGTTATACGTGGTCAGGTTGATTTCCTGGCCGTAGTAGCCCTCGCGGACACCGCCCACGCCCAGCACCTTCTTGAACTTCAACAGCAGTGAACCGGAGCCAACAGCCGGGTCATACACCCTGTTCACACTCTTCTTGCCCACCACAGTGATTCGAGTCAGCAGCTCAGAGACTTCCTGCGGCGTGTAGTACTCGCCACCGGACTTGCCTGCCTGAGAGGCGTACATGCCCATCAAGTATTCGTAGGCATCACCGAATAGGTCGATGGAGTTGTCATCGGCTTTAACCGTGAGAGGCATATTGCCGATATGTCGCATCAGATCGTAGATCTTGTTATTGCGTTCGATGACTGAGTTGCCGAGCTTGTTGCTGTCCAGGTTGATGTCGTCGAAAAGCCCTTGAAGATCGCTTTCGCTAGCGGTGCCTTTTGCAGATGCTTCGATATTTTTGAATACCTGCTGCAGTCGCTCATTGAGGTTCTCGCGGTAATGTTCGTCAGCCGCCTGCTTGCAGACATTCGTAAACAACTCAGAGGGCAAAATGAAGTAGCCCTTTTCCTCGACGATACTGGTGCGTCCCCACTCAGCATCCTTGTCAGAAAGGGAAGCGTAATCCGCGTCCTCATTTCCGGCGTCACGTTCGCCGTCATCGATGTACTCGGAGAGCTTCTCTGAGATGAAGCGGTAGAACATCATGCCGAGCACATAAGACTTAAAATCCCAACCGTCCACGCTGCCACGCAAGTCGTTGGCGATGTTCCAAATAGTCCTGTGCAGCTGTGCCCGGTCCGCGTCGCTCATAGTGAAAATCCCCGCTCAATCAGTAAAAATGCTTGAGCTCCCAGTCTAGTGGCAGACGATACGAAGTCAGGGGAGCACGCTCCGAGAGAAACTGGCCCCCTACCGCTTCCGCAGCACCAACACCAGGTTCGACACCGCGAACTCGCGCAGCCCCGGTACGTGCACCATCCACCAGGCCCACCACGGGTGGTAGCGCGGGAACGCGGCCAGCAGTTCGCAGTCACCAGCCTCCGCTGCAGCGCGCGCCCACTTCAACCCTTCACCGCAACCGACCTTGAACAGGGACTCGCCAAAGTAGTTCTTCGGCCGCTTGCCGTGCTTCCTCTCATACATGCGCCGCGCGCGGTCGCCGCCCAGGTAATGCGTCATCCCCATCTCGTGGCCGCCGAACGGGCCGTACCAAATGGTGTACGAGTACACGACCAACCCATCCGGCTTAGTTACACGCAGCATTTCCTCGCCCATCGTCCACGGCTCGGGCACATGCTCGGCGACGTTCGACGAGTAGGTCAGGTCAAACGCGTCATCGCGAAATGGCAGCTCCAGTCCCGATCCGCGTACCGACGACTCCAGCTTGATCCCCGCCGCCGCCATCTCGCCCACATCGGGCTCACAGGTGTAATATTCCACGCCACGCTGGGCAAACGCTCGGCCAAAGTACCCAGGGCCGCCGCCGACATCAAGGATGCGCTTGCCACGCAGTGCGGTATTCGTCGTAACGCTTGACGACGTGCCCCCTGCGCCCGGCGACTCCGCCGTACCAGCGGTGCCCCTCGCATCCACCGCGCCCACTGAACCATCCGCGCCAGCCGCGATGCCTTCTAGGAGGCCGATGGTGTCCTCGGCAAGGTGCCCGTAGAAGATATCGGGATCGGTTTGCTCGTATTTGAAGTCGTTGAGCAGCCCAAATGAGCGCGACAGTGTAGCAAAGCTGCGCAGCTCTTTCAGAGCGGGCGGGACGATAAAAGCGGGAAAGCGAAAGCTGGTCACGTCAAACAATCTAATGGACTGGTTGGGTCTGGGAGTATGGATTTGAGCTAAAGCGGCAACGAAAGCCGTGCCGAGCGTTAGGCTCATATTGTTATGAAAATCTTATTGTTGTGTTGGCGCGACACTGGTCATCCCGAAGGTGGAGGTAGTGAGCGCTATTTGGAGCGCGTCGCAGGTTACCTTGCCGACCAAGGCCACACTGTGGTGTTCCGCACGGCCAGCTACCCAGGCGCACCGGCCCTTTCACGTCGTGACGGCGTGACTTTCTCCCGCGCTGGTGGAAACTTCTCCGTCTACGTGCGCTCCTGGACCGCGATGCTGGGGGCTAGATTTGGCGTGGGGCCAATTGCCAAGGCGCTCGGCGGCAAGCCGGATGTCGTGGTCGATACCCAAAACGGTGTCCCCTTTTTCGCGCGGATTTTCTCCGGCGCACCGACGGTGCTCCTGACACATCACTGCCACCGCGAGCAGTGGCCAGTGGCGGGGCCGATTATTAGCAAGCTTGGGTGGTTCATCGAGTCGCGTCTGTCGCCGATGATTCACCGCCGCAGCCGCTACATCACCGTTTCCGAACCAAGTGCCGCTGAACTGGTAGAACTCGGAGTGTCGCCGGGGCGCATCGCGGTGATTCGCAATGGTGTGGACCCGATTCCGGAGGAGTTGCAGTCGACCGAAATCATGGCAGACCTATCCGAGTGCGACGGTCCGGCACCGCATCTGGTGACGCTGTCGCGATTGGTCCCGCATAAGCAGATTGAGCACGCCATCGATGTGCTCGCAGATCTTGTGCAGGATTGTCCAGGTGCGATTCTCGATGTTATTGGCTCGGGGTGGTGGCACGACAACCTCGTGGAATATGCCCGTGACAAGGGTGTTTCGGATCACGTGGTCTTCCACGGGCAGGTCACAGAGGCGGATAAACACCGCATCCTCTCCAAGGCGTGTCTGCATCTGATGCCTTCCCGCAAGGAGGGCTGGGGGCTCGCCGTCATCGAATCGGCGCAGCACGGCGTGCCAACGGTCGGTTACCGTTCCTCGGCGGGATTGCGCGACTCGGTCAACGACGGTGAAACTGGCCTGCTGGCCAGCGATGAAGCTGACCTAATTACCAAGACACGACAGATTCTCGATAACGGCGAACTGCATCGCGCCATGTCCAAGGCCTGCGTCGCCCGTGCTGCGGAATTTGGCTGGGACAAAACCGGCGAGGCAGTTCTGAATGTCTTGGAAAACCCAACTCTGGACAATCTGCTACCTGCGGCGGGGCAGTAGCGCTTCCTTTACTCCAGCCAGTAGTCCCGCCAGTAGCCCAGCGAGTAGGCAAAGAGTCCAGATTGCAAAGGCTATCCACGCAGCTGTATAGGCACCTTGGCTCGGTCGCGTGGTCGGATCGATAACGCCGGGAACATGGTATAGCTGCAGGTCAGGTGTTTCATAGACGGGATCTAGCGCTGCCACAATGTCAGCTGAATCGCCGAAGTTGCCGGGCGAATTCTCCACTAGGATCCAGCCAACGCCCTGGTCCCGAAGGCTCTGGAGCGCAGACGCAAGCTCCTCCTTCCTCTTTGCACCGCCGAGCAGCGTACGCTCAACGGTTGTGGCTCCCTCGCCAGACACCGACTGCCCAGACACGATCAATTCGCCGGAGCTCACCACCGGAGCGGGCAAAATCTTCGTAGCCGGGTCGAGGACAGGGCGCCCATTAATGATGCGGTAAGAACCGGCAGGTAGAACCGCAACGCGATCGTCGTCAAGCGCGACGACACCGGAAACCGCCGACCAGCCCTCCCATGACGGAATGGGGCGGAGTGGAGCGACATCGGCGGGCAGCGTGGGGACAGCGGCAATGATGATGAGCGCGCTGACGCCAGTAGCCAACCACTGGCCGATATTGACGGTGGCGCTGCGAGCGCGGCGTGCCAGGTACTCCGCACCGCTGGCGGCGAGGATGACATAGGCAGGGACAGCGAGCGCGATCCACTTCTGTGCATCGCGAAGCAGACCCGCCCCCGGGATGTGCTCGAGCGCCCAACCCATCATCAAAATGCCCGGCGTTGTTGCGGCGAGAGCGACGAGCACAATGCTCACGGCGCCGGTGATAATCAGCCCCCGCCAGCGCTCTTGCGAATGCCAGACACGACGGAATCCCAGGCCCATGAGTACCAAGAGCACCAGCACCATGATCGCCGAAAAACCAGCCTCGCGAGTTAGCGGCACAGCCTGCTTATTCCAGATACCGCCCAGCCCCAACAGGCTGCCGAGCGTGCCGACGTGTGCCTCTGCTCTGGCCGCAAATGCGGCAGCGCCAGCAACATCGGAGGACCTAGCTGCACTCGGGTTCAGCAAAGATGCCACCAGCCACGGTGAACTGACCGCCACTGTTGTGGCCGCAACCCAAGCGCGGTCGCGGTTATTGCGGGCGGCAACAATGCCGGTGATACCAGCTAAAAGGGCACCGGTCGGTGTGAGGCCCGCAGCGGCAATGGCGCTGGTGCGCCACAAAGCACTACCCATCTGTGTTGCCAGAACTACTGCCGGAAGTAACAATACGGCGATGACCAGTGACCACTGTCCCTGGAGTAAACGCTCGACCACGAACGGGTTCCAGAGCAGCATCGTCGGTGCGATCAGCTGACTGGCCAAGCTCGGAGTCATGGGGATAAGGCCGGCACTGGATGCGCTACTGGCACCAGAGCCGTGGCGAGTGAACCTGCGGGCGAGCTCAGCAGCTGCAAGACCACCAATCAAACAGGCGCCCACCATGGCGAAGCGCACCCAATGGCTGGCATCCACAAAGTATCCCAGTGCCCACAGTGCGGTGTCCTGAGGGACAGCTCGTGCCGCAGCGGGGCCGAGTCCCAGGGCCGCGTCGGTAAGCGGTGGGTGATTGGGGATGACCATGTCGCGCAGCAGGAATATCGGCGCCCCAAAGCGACCATCAGCCGGGGCCTTGAGGGGCGCAAAGAGAGGCCAGCACACGGCAGCGGTCAGTAAGAGAATCCACGACGACACAAAAACCCAGGCGACTCGCTCCGAATGAGAGCGAGCCGACTGGGTCAGAGTAGTGCGGAAACGTTGTGTCACGTGCCCTATATTAAATTATTTTTCGCTTTCCTCAGTGAAACTTAGGGTAAGCGAGAGCCTGAGGCATCTTAAGGGCCTCGTGGCTTGGTCTCTTAGGCAGACTTGCTGCGAATGCGGAAGCCAATCACGATGAGAACCAGGCCGAGGATACCGAGGATCCACGGTGCGACAGTGCCACCGATAGTCAGCGACTTACGTGCTTCCTTAGCGCGGTCCATCTGACGGCCCTTGGAGCCTTCGTCCCACTGAGCGGTGTACTTCATCGCGGTACGGTTCTGCTCCTTGGCTTCCTTCTCACGGCCAGCCTTGGAAGCAATTTCTTCCGCTTCCTTGTCGTCCTTGGCGTAGAACATGAACATCTCTTCAGTACCGTTGACGATCACGCCAGAGGTTGGCTCGACGCGAACAGTACGGACGTTGGTGTAGTAACGATCCAACTCGACATCGTCGTCACCCTCCAGGCCCCACTTGTGAGCCGGGAAGCTCAGGCGCATGGAAGCCAGCGAGGACTTGTCAGCCTCGGTGAGCTTGCGGCCGTCGCGAGTGAAGTGCTCGGTCAGGGACTCGTAGAGGTTCTGCGGCGGAATGGTCATGGAGTACTTGTAGACCTTGACGCCATCCTGAGTTTCCTCACCGACGAAGTCGATCTCGAAGTTACGCATCGCCTGGACGTCATAGTACGGGTAGGACTTCTTCTGAGCACCAAACGGGAACTGGTACTGGATGCCCGGGCGGGTGAACGTCGGCGGCTTGGTGTCCGAACCACCCTGGGGTGCGTTAATAGCAACGCTGGAGATCGGGTCATCTACCGGGTACGCAGTACTGCGATCAACAGTGATGCGGTCGAGGGTCGCATTGATGAGGTTCTTCGGCTCTTTGCGGTCATCGCGCAGCAGGGTGGTACCGACCTGGAGAGTTGCGATCTTCTCGTCGGCCGGCTCCTCGATCTCAACGTGGCGCTTCGACTGCATCGGAGTCTTGTCGTTGATGAAGCAGTGGACCGGGAGGTCGCGCTTCTCTTCGTCCGTCTCTGCCTTGCAACGCGGGTCATTCTTGCGGTTTGGCGTTGGCTCATTCTTGCCCAGCTGGCTGGAGTCCAACAGGGTGCCGTCGCGCACCTCCGTGATGGTGTCGCTCACAGTGTCAAGTGGGATGACCCGGAGGCGAGGCACCAGGAAGGTTGGCAGAAGGACGGCAATGACAATCAATGCAGCACCGATGATAATCAGTGCATGTCCGAGAGTTCTCTTCATCAGCGGATAGTCCTTTAACTGTACGTAACTTTCTGCTGCAAAACCTAGCAGGAAGTTAGGAGTTATGTGGTGTGTTTTTAAAAAATAACTTGTCGGGAAAACAAAAGAGTTTTGGAAAAACAGGTCTGAACAGGATTTATTTCATAATAGAATACAAGTGATTTTACTCATTCCAGTATCCGTGTAAGAAAGTACTATGACGTCCAAGGCATTTGCGGCAGCTCCAAGCGCTAGGCAAGACACAGCGTCGAGCGCTATGCCGAACCCTACGCCGAGCGCTATGCCGAACTCTGCCACCACATTCCGCCCAGGCTTCCTGCCCTCGCTGGAGGGGCTGCGCGCTGTGGCTTCGATGGGCATCATCGGTACGCACGTCGCATTCCAGACCGGGCATGATGTGGGAGCCCTGTGGGAACGCGTCCTCGGCCGCTTCGACTTCTTCGTGGCTGTTTTCTTCGTGCTGTCCGGATTCCTGTTGTGGCGTTCTCACCGCTCGGGTTATGGCGGAATCCCCCGTCGTAAAGCATTGGCCGATGCCGACGGCGGACGGAAGAAGAGCTGGGCGAAGTATTACAAGAAGCGCGTCGCGCGCATTATGCCTGCGTACTGGGTGCTGGTGCTTATTGTGCTCATTGCACTGCCGGTGGGGCGTGGCGCGGATCTCAAGATTTGGCTGACAAACCTGACGCTGACACAGGTGTATTTCTCCGGCTCTCTGCACGGTGGGTTGACGCACCTGTGGTCATTGTCGGTGGAGGTCGCGTTCTACATCGCGCTGCCGCTGTTTGCCATCGGGCTTAGCCGGTTGGACCCACATCGCCAGCAGGGGCGCCGCATAGTGGCAATTTCCCTGCTCGCAATCTTGAGCTTCGGTTGGCCCTACCTACCGCTGCCGTACCCGGAAGGCGTTAACCCGCATATTCAGCCGATCGCATACTTTTCCTGGTTCGCAGCTGGCATGATTCTCGCCGAGCTGGAATCGCTCCAGGGTGTCGATACCGATGCTGCCCGCGCGAGGGTGGGAACCATGCAGCGCTGGGCGCGCCGCCGTTCGCTGTGGCTGGCTATCGCCGTGGGCGCGCTGGTGCTGGCTTCCTACCTGGGGCCCGAAGGACTAGTCGAGCTAACCAACTGGGAATTCACTCGCCGCCTGCTGTGTGGGCTGGTCTTCGGTGCCGCCATCATCGGCCCCTGGACGATGGCGCCGGAATCGCGCTTCCTCGAACACCCCATTATGCAGGCGCTGGGGCGCTGGTCTTACGGCATCTTCCTCTGGCACGTGGCGATGCTCTCCATCGCATTCCCGCTGCTTGGTGTGAAGCTATTTACCGGCCATCTGCTCAGTGTCACCATTGTTACGGTCGCACTGTCGATTCCCGTGGCCGCCGCCTCCTACGCGCTCGTCGAGGAACCTGCCCGCCGCTTCTTCGCACGCGTCTGGGTCAACCGCTAACGGCTCTTAATCAGCGGCGTTGTCGGTGTTGTCGACGTCGCTGTCGGTGTCGTCATCAGCACCGCCATCGGAAAGCATCGAGCAGCACGCCACGATCGTCAGCGCCGCCGTCACCAGTAACTGAAGCGGCCAGTCGGCACCGGCGTAGTCATCCTTCGGCCACGGGTTCGCCGCCAGCACCAAGCCCGCAATCGACATCGTCGCAGCAAGTGTCACAATAAGGGCGTTTCGCACGTTCAGCCATGGCTTGACGACGTCCCCACGCTTCCGTGCCCAGAAAACCGCACCAAGGGTAGCGGCAACCACCACGAGGGCAACGACCACGCCAGGCCAGCTGGATACCAGTGTCACTGTCGCGGCAGCCGCAATGCCAATAGCCGCCCGCGGCAGGTCATTGCTCAGCGAAGACGCGGGAATCGGGGTGGTGAGAGCGAAGCGTCGCCAAGCGAAAGCCAGCCCCACAGTGACCAGTGCGTACACGGTTGCGAGTGCGCCGCCTGCCAGGATGCCAGTACGCCAGGTCTGCTGCGGTGGGTAGGTCAGCTCGACCGCACCACCAATACCGGCCGGAATCGTCCAACCCTGCTGCCAACCAGAGACCGTTACCGGCTTCATGGCGGCGCCTCCGACACGGAGCTCATGGCCAGCATTGACAGAGATTGGCAACCACACGATGCGATCGTGGTCGGCAGCGTCAATGGGATTGTTCAGATCGATTGGCGTCACTTTCTGCTGCTCAGCTGACGGCGCGAAGTAGTCAGTCGAGGTGAGCGACACCCAATCGGACTTGGCATCGATGCGCCATGGCCCCGGTGAGAGCTCAATCTCTTCACCACAGGTCAGCTCGCGGTGATCAGAGCCGTCACCGCGCTGGAGGCTGGCCCACGGGGCTCCGATGCTGCTGCGGCAGGTATCAGCATCGATCTTTACCTTTACCGGCTTCGGAACGGTGAACAGGCGCACCAGCGTGCCCTCATGAATCTCCTGGCCGAAGACCCAACGCTGAGCCAGCGAAGAGGAATTCGGCACCACCGGGACACGAACCGGCGTGAGGTCCTCCGCTATATCCTCGGTGGAAAGTTCCGCCTCTTCATCGGAATCGGGACTGCTGGATTCGAATGCGTCGAAGCCAGTGTCTCGCTGTGGAATCACCAGGCCTAGCTCGGAGATAGCGAAGCCTACAGGAGCAATCTTTGCTGTGATGAGCACAGATGTGGTCTTGCCGCCGGGCAGCGGAATACGAGTCGTCTCACCCGGGACCAACTGTACGGAGCTGGAAGCCGTGTCGGTCTGGATGCGCAGTTGCACCGGAACGCGAGCACCGGTCAGGCTGAGCACTGCGTTATCGGTCGGTTCCTTCCACGACAGTTTGACCCACTCAGCCTGGCTCTTGCCCGCCAAGGGTTCCCACCAGGTGGAGGTGTCGCCGTCGAGCATTGCGTTGACCGAGTGGTCAGCCGATGCACCACCGACGTTGTATGGCTCAGAGGCCGACGACGAAACCTCAATTGTGGCGCGACCCGTTGCTGTCTGCGTCAGTGGCAGTCCCACGACGGGGTAGTCCGGAACGAGGTTGCGAACATATGAGTCCTCGTCTTCGGCCAGGATTGCTGACTCCGCACCGACGACTTCACCATAGTTGCGGCCGCGGCGGGCGGGCGTGTCGGTGACAGTGCCGGCATTCTTGCCAGACAGGATGCGCACCGGAGCATCGGAATCGACTTCGTCAAGCCGCGGGAGCACTTCGGGGCCGCCGGCGACCAGCGGTATCTGGGTAGTGTCTACCAACCGCGGTGAAAGTGCGTGATTGCGCAGCTCCTTCGGGCCCGCACCCCAAATCTGGATAGCGGTATGGCCGTCCTCGTCCGCGAACTCCGCCACCTTTTCCATGGTCGGGGAGTCCTGCAGCGTGGAAGTGATGGCGCGCAGCGAATCGCCCCTCGAGGTAACTCTCAAGTCGTGGCGGACCAGCACGTAGCCGATACCGTTGTTGCGCAGGGTGGCATCCAGTGCCGGTACCTCACGGCCCCGAGTCAGTGAATTGCGCAGACCATCGAGGCCGCGAATCGCCTCTGGAGGCACTAGTGGCACGGTATCGCGGACGGCCCAGGGCACGTCGGCGAGCGGCTGGAGCGGTTCGTCGCGAGTATTGCCCCATGTCTGATCAGCAAACGGCGATGACGGCACCACCAGCGTGCGGGTGTCCTTGCCCTGCTCATTCAGCCAGTCGGCCGCTTCGTGCCAGTAGCCCGGAACCTCGGAAAAACCACCTGTCGGAGCGAGGCGTGCGCTCCACGCAGGGGCGGTGGCACTGGCGATAACCACCAGAACCAGCATCGATGCGATAGCGCGCGGGTGCTTTTCCGGGTGTAGCCACTGCTGCCAGCCAGTGGTCGCTGAATCGCTCGCCGTCTCGTTCGTGTGCTCGTTCGCCGGCTCTCGCCACGGCCATGGCAGCTGGGCTGTCGCATGAGCGAAGCCGATAACAAGTGGCAGACGCACAATAGTGTCGAATTTGTGCAGGTTGCGCACTGCTGCGAGCGTGGAATCGAGCACCTCTCGAGCCGATTCCCACGCCAGCCCGAACGGCTCCGTCCAGGCTGCCATGATAACAAGCCCGATGAGCAGCATCATCAGCCACATTCGACGCAGCGGAAGTGAGCGCATGACCAAGCCAAGTAGGCCAATCGCCGCTACAGCCAGGGTGGCGTAAATGAGAATGGGCTCCGCGACCAGCGCATTTCCGCCGACTCGCTCGAAAGAGACAAACGGAGTCCACGAAGTGGAACCGCGGAGCGTCTCGCCGAGACTCAACCAACGAGTGGTCACACCGGAGGACTCAATGTAGTCCGTAAACGGTGGTGAGTACTTGCCCAGCAGGAGCAGCGGCACAATCCACCACATGCTGACCGCTGCACACGCAGCCAGCCAACCGCCGAGCATCGCCCACGCACGCCCGCGACGAGGCCCCGTAAAAGCGAAGAAGAGCAGCATCAGACCTGCGGGGATGCAAGCCGCCGCTGTACTGACCGCATTGACCGCGCCAGTGCACAGTACCGCTAGGCCGGACAGCAATACGGCACGGGCAGTCGCACGCCAGGGCAGTTCCTCGCGCCGGGCTGCGACCCGCAGGAGCGGAAGCAGAATCCACGGTGCCAGTGCGACCGGCCAGGTCTCGGACGAAATCGCGCCCAACGTCGTAATCACACGCGGCGACAACGCGTACAACAATGCCGCCAATACGCGAGAGGTATGCGTGCCGACGTTTATAGCTTCGGCCACGCGATATGCGCCGGTAAAAGCCACGCAGAGAGTAAGGCTCCACCACAGCGCCTGAATCAGCCAGCCGGGCGCTAGGACATCGGGCAGCAAACTAAACAGCGCGAAGAATGCGCCCTGTGGAAAGAGATAGCCATATGCCTGGTTTTGGAGCTGTCCCAGCGGCATGGTGTCTGACCACATGTTGAGCGAGGCGGACAAAAACCCGATGGGGTCTTCTGTCAGGTCGTGCTTTGTGTCAGCGACAGTCTTGCCGGGGGACTGGATGAATGCCAGCAGGCACAGCAAAGCCCACCAAGGTACAAGCACGCGCTTACGCGCTCGAACAAAGGTGGGCATAGCTTTAAAGGAGGGTTAGCGTTAAAAACTTAACGCTGACCGTACTCGACACCGCCAAGCAGAGCGTCATCGGTGGAAACAGCCTGTGCTTCCGGAATTCGGTCTTCGGTCAGAGCCTGGCCGATGCCGAAGATAGCGGCACCACCGAGAAGGGCGCCAATGAGCGCCGAGGCCAGGGCAGGGCCAACGCTACGACGCTGCTCGGAATCAGTTTCGTATGCCATGTTGAGGACTCCTCGTGTGCATTAAGTCAATACTGTTTATAAAACTACACTCTGTGACTTCTGTAAACCAGTGGAACAGCTGGGATTCTCTCCCCGCCTTGAATTTTGAGCGGTTTCAGCGGTCATTGAGTTTTCTTAGTTGAGAGATTAACCCATTTTCTATCAGCTAAGTAAGTTTTTAAAAATTTTCTGGAAATTATTCCTTTTCCCCCGGAACGACGAGGACCGGGCGGCCAGCATTCTTCAGCAACGCGTCAGAGGTCGAGGCGGTGAACAGACCACGCAAACCAGTAACACCGCGAGTGCCGGAGATAATCACGCCCGCATCGAGGTCGTGAGCTGCATCGACGATGGCCGACCAGATAGTAGTTTCAGTCTCTACCAAGTAGGGCTCCGCGACGAAGCCAGCCTCAGCGGCAATCTGTACACCCTCACGGCAAATACGGACGGCCTCGTCGTGAGCCGGATCGCCGTCTTCAGTCGTGGCATCCCAGTCGGGCTGCATCATGCCAGAGGCGCCAGCAGTGCGAGCTGCAGCGCGCTGCAGGGGTTCCCAGGCAGTCAGAATGTAGGCCTTCTTAACGCGCAGCAGTTTTCCGGCATAGGCCAGCGCCCGCTTGGCTTCGTCGGAGCCGTCGTAGGCAATGAGCATGGAATCAGAAATCGGTTCAACCATTTTTGAGTTCAATCCTTACGTCAGAGATAGCCGAAAGACTGTCAATAGATAAAGAAAAAGAGATGTCCTTGTAGTCCAGGATAGGACAACAGCGACATTCAGTACGCTAGTTTTTAAGCTTCCTCGAACGAGCCGGCTTGGGTCGGCGAGAGAGTCATTAGCAGGAAGCGGTAACGTCCATTGTTATGGCGATAGAAGAAAAACCAGGGCAACAACAGCCAAAGGCCGCTGGGTCCTCGAAGAATGCCATCGCGCTCAGCGTTCCCGTTCTCGTTATCGCCGTAATCGTCGCGGCGCTGAATTTGCGCCCGAGTATTGCGTCAATCGGTCCGGTGATTGATCAGCTCCTATCCGACCTTGGTGCTTCCTCCGCCTTTGGTGGTTTGATTACAGCGATTCCGGGGCTCGCATTTTTCGCGATTGGGTTGTCCGCGGTTTCCGTCGGCAAGCGAATGGGCTTAAGCGGTGCACTCACACTGTCTGCGACGTTGCTATTCGTCGGTCTTGCGGTGCGCCCGTGGGTGAGCAGCATCTGGCTATTCCTTCTGTTTACGGCGTTGTCGGTTGCGGGTATTGCGCTGGGTAATGTACTGCTACCTGCGTGGATCAAGGTGCATGGCGGCCGTCATGCCGTCGTGCTGATGATGTTGTACTCCAGCATGCTCGCCCTCGGGGGCGGACTGGGGCCGGCGACGGCGTTTTTGATTAGCGATTCACCCGAAGCGTCCACAGGCGGCGTCGATATGTGGCGCTGGGCGATTGCCGTATGGGCGATAACCGCCTTTGTTCAGCTCGTTGTGTGGTTGCCGCTGCGTGCGCGCATCGGATTCGACTATCCGAAGGCCTCGGTCAGCTCCTCGGTAAACACGCCAATCTGGAAGTCGCCGACAGCCATTGCGCTGGCAGTTTTCTTCGGCGTGCAGTCGATGAACGCCTACGTGCTCATGGGCTGGATGCCGAAAATGCTTATCGACGCAGGCATCAGCGTCAGCGTAGCTACCGCGGCATCCATGATTGTTCAAGGGCTGGGCATCATCGGCGGGCTGCTGATGCCACCGCTGATTGCACGGCTCCGCACCATGTCCTACGTAGCCTTTGGTCTCGGCTGCCTTTTCTTCCTCGGGTATGCGTTGATGATTCTGATCGACCAGTGGGGAGCGGCGGAAACTGGTGTTGGATACGCGATTGGGGCTGCGTTCCTGCTGGGCGTGGGTGGTTTTTGTTTCCCCATGGCTATCGCGCTGATTCCGGGCCGCACGCGCAGCCATGAGCTGACCGCGCGGCTGTCCGGCTTCGTGCAGCCAATCGGCTACATTTTCTCCGCAGTCGGGCCATTCCTGGTGGGTGTGGCCGCTGGAACGACGGAAACGTGGACACCTATTCTGGTCGTGCTGCTTGGTACTACGGTCGTGCTTGCAGTGCTTGGGCTGGCTGTCGGTCGGCCAACGTACATTGATGACGAACTGGCCGACCGAGGTATCGGTGAAAAGAAGCCGGGACGTATTCAGCTCGACTGAATTTAGGGGAGTTAGCTCCACTGTATTTGAACCCGGGCCAACTTAGCTTTGAACCTATGACAAAGAAAAAGAATTTAATCGCGCTGGCCTGGAGTTTTATTCTCGGCCTGCTGTTCATTCCGGGTTTGATTGCCTCTGTTGTGCTTCTGCCGTGGATTCCGCTCATCGGCCGAGGTGCCGACTGGCTCTCTCGCTGGGTGGCATCGTGGTCCGGCACCCCGATTGCCAACCGCGTGACCAATCGTTGGTTCGACATCCGCAACTTCGTCAACCTGCTCGTCCAACTGGTCATTGGGTTCGTCACCTTTACAGCGTGGGTCGGCGGTGGTTTTACTGTCGGAGTGCTCTTCGCTGCACCTTTCCTGGTTGATGAAGTGCAGTTTTTCAGCTGGACTCTGACGGACCCAACACAGAAAATCTCTGTTGCCTGGGTTTTCGCAATCCTCTTTTTGGTGCTGACCATCGCCATCAACCTCGGTGCCGGCCTGCTGTCCATTTGGCTCTCCCGCGTCATCCTCGCACCATCCAGCGAAGAAGTTACCCAATCCCGCGACGTGCTCATTGACTCCTTCTCAGGCGAGCGCCATCGCATTGAGCGCGAGCTTCACGACGGTCCGCAGCAACACCTGACCGCCTTGAAACTCAACATTGCCGCTGCTCGCATGGGTAAGACTGAAGAAGATGTAGCCGAGGCGCTCTCCGCCGCCGACCGCAATGCAACGCAGGCTCTTGCACAGCTGCGCTCCGTGGTGCTTGGCATTGCCCCGCCGGTACTGTTTGAAAACGGACTGGTCGCTGCCGTGAGGGAGCTGGCAGCGCACTCCGGAATGCAGGTATCCGTTGGTGAAAATGGTGTTTCCGACTTCGGCCCGATTGACGAAACCACAGCGTTACTCGCTTACCACAGCGCAGCGGAGGGGCTGACCAACGCCACCAAGCATGGCCATGCCAATCGAGCTGATATCACTCTCGCGGTTCAGACTCCGAAGAGGGCGCTCGTGTCTCATCCGGGTACGCTTACGGTCACTGTGCGCGACAACGGTGAAGGTCTGATGGAACCATCGGGGGCGGACGCTGTAGACGTCGTAAAGCATGGCACGGGAACCGGCATTGCGGGCCTGCGCGAACGGGCGGCAGCGCTCGGCGGAACCGTGACGCTCACCAACGCCGACGGTGGTGCTGAATTGCGGCTGGAACTGCCTGTTCGCCAAGGAAGGACGCGATGAAAGTACTGCTGGCCGAGGACTCCGTACTCCTGCGCGAGGGGCTGACCGGCCTGCTGCGGGCGCTGGGATACGAGGTTGTCGCCGTCGGTGATGCGGATCAGCTGCTCGACACTGCCGAAGGGCAGACGTTCGATGTCATCGTCAGCGATGTCCGGATGCCACCGAACATGCGTGACGACGGATTGCTCGCTGTCACCAAACTTCGCCAGAGCAACCCTGACCAGCCGGTTGTCGTGCTCAGCCAGTACGTGGCGGCCAGTTACTTAGATCGCCTGCTGCAGCATGGTGGCTTTGGGTACTTGTTGAAAGAACGCGTCTCTGATGTCGAGCACTTCGTTGCGGCGCTGGAAGAAGTACGCGGTGGCGGTACCGTGGTCGACCCTGAAGTGGTTGCGACGCTACTGGCCGCAAAGCAGGACGGCATCGCCGCGCTGACTCCACGTGAGCGCGAAGTGCTCGACCTAATGGCGCAGGGGCTCAGTAATAAGGAAATAGAAAAACGCCTGGTACTAACCGCAGGCGCTGTGAGTAAGCATGTGGCGAATGTGTTCTTGAAGCTCGGCTTTCAGCCGGAAGATAACAACCGTCGTGTCAAAGCAGTGCTGCGGTGGCTGAGATATACCGCGCCATCGAGTTAGGCTTTGCCGTTGTCTATGGTTTAAACCGCGCCCTACGCAAAAGCCTCGCGCCGACTCCTGCGAAACTGGAGTCGATGCGGGGCTTATGGCTAATTGGTGTTACTCGGATGTGCTACTCGGAGTAGTTTTGGCTGTTTTGGTGCCGCGGGGGTAGCTGAAAAGTAGCGGAAACAACAATGAGGCTCAGCTTGACGCTGAGCCTCATTAGAGAGCCGATGACGGGAATCGAACCCGCGCCGCCTGCTTGGGAAGCAGGAGTTCTACCATTGAACTACATCGGCACACAGTAGGCGGAATGATTAAAAGCACGCCACGGGATTGGCACAGTAGGTGTGGCATGCAGGAAATCAGTCGCCCTCTGTAACTTCAATGTAGCACTCTCGATTCGCGTCGAAAAAATTGGTTGGCAGCAGCTCCGCTGAATTTATCGCGGGCATATCCTGCAACCCGCACACGCTGTGCATTACAGAGCGGTTAAGCTGGTCTATGTGTTGCTCTCAGATCGTGATATTCGTGCCGCTATCGATGCCGAAGGCTCCGGCCATCTCGGCATTGATCCTTTTGACCCGAAGATGATTCAGCCTTCGTCCATCGACGTGCGTCTGGACAAGTTCTTCCGAGTTTTTAACAACTCGCAGTACACGCACATCGATCCGAAGTTGCCGCAGGAAGAACTGACGTCCCCGCACGAGGTTCCAGAAGGGCAGCCCTTCATTCTTCACCCGGGCGAGTTCGTCCTGGCATCGACCCTGGAGTACTTCACTATTCCTCCGAACTTGGCAGGCCGCCTGGAAGGTAAGTCTTCGTTGGGGCGTCTGGGCCTGGCAACGCACTCGACCGCCGGCTTTATTGACCCAGGGTTTTCAGGTCACATCACGCTGGAGCTATCCAATGTGGCGAACTTGCCTATCGCACTGTGGCCGAATATGAAGGTCGGCCAGCTGGCACTGTTCAAGATGTCCTCGCCGGCAGAGGTGCCTTACGGTTCCGGCAAGCTCGGTTCGAAGTATCAGGGGCAGCGCGGCCCGACGCCGTCGCGTGCGTACCTGAACTTCCGCGATGAGGAATAAGGCACCTGAAACTCGGGATATGAACTCGGAATATAAATGAATTGCGAATAGCCCCGAGTGAATTCTCGGTGAAGAAATGGAAACAATTTTCCAATAAAGAGTTTCCGCAGGTGAAAAGCCTAAATATGGCCCTTTAGTTCACACCATTTAAGGGTTAAATCGGCTTGAGGGCCTTTTATCTTTCGATAAATAATAGCCCTTATGCGTATTACGGTTATTGGTACGGGTTACCTTGGTGCCACTCATGCCGCGGCGATGGCGGAGTTAGGCCACGAGGTTCTCGGCGTAGATGTTGATCCCGCCAAGATTGAGGCATTGTCCGCAGGCCAAGTTCCTTTCTTTGAGCCCGGCTTGCCCGAACTGCTAAAGAAGCACGTTGAGTCGGGGCGACTACGTTTCACCACTAACTACGACGAGGCTGTTGAATTTGCGAACGTCCACTTCGTAGGTGTCGGAACTCCGCAGGTCAAGGGTTCGTACGCAGCCGATGTTCGCTATGTGGACGCAGCTGTTACCGAATTGGCCAAGCGCGTCGTCGGCAAGCATTTAGTGTTTGGTAAGTCCACTGTGCCCGTCGGTACCGCACCGCGCTTGCAGGAGCTGGCTGCGGAGATGATTAGTGAGCGCGCCGCATCCGGCGATGATGAGTTGAAGAACACCAGTCTCGAGATTGCCTGGAACCCGGAGTTCCTGCGCGAGGGCTTCGCGGTAAAGGACACTCTCGAGCCGGACCGTGTGGTGCTGGGCACCCAGAAGCCGGGGATGATCCTCAATGGTGCAGGTCAGGAAGTCGAATCGATCGCTGAGGGAAGCCTGCGCGAGTGCTTCGGCCCTATCTTTGAGCGTGAGACGCCGTTTATCGTCGCGGACACCGCCACCGCAGAGCTGGTAAAGGTGTCGGCGAACGCATTCCTCGCCACCAAGATTTCCTTCATCAACGCGGTCTCTGAAATCTGTGAGGTCACAGGTGCAGATATCACTACGCTTGCCGACGCCATCGGTATGGACGCCCGAATTGGCCGCCGCTTCCTCAATGCGGGGCTGGGCTTCGGCGGCGGTTGCCTGCCGAAGGATATCCGCGCATTCATGGCCCGCGCTGGTGAGCTGGGCGTTGACCAGGCGCTGACTTTCCTGCGCGAGGTCGATGCAATCAACATGCGTCGCCGTGAAAAGACCGTTGACCTGGTACGCGGCAGCTTCGGTGGCTCGTTGCTCGGTCACACCGTGACTGTGCTGGGTGCGGCGTTCAAGCCGAACTCTGACGATGTGCGTGACTCCCCGGCGCTGTCGATTGCCGGTTCGCTGTCGTTGGCAGGCGCTTCGGTGAGCGTTTACGACCCACAGGCCATGGAGAACGCCAAGAAGAATTTCCCGACCTTGGAGTACGCACCGAGCATCGAAGCAGCTCTGGAAGGCTCGGAGATGGTTGTCGTCGCCACCGAGTGGCAGCAGTTCCGCGACATCGACCCGGTGGCTGCGAAGAAACTGGTCAAGCGTGCAGCGGTGCTTGACGGCCGCAACTGCCTGCCAACCGATCAGTGGCGTGCCGCAGGCTGGGATGTCACCTGCCTCGGCCGCGGCTAAATGCTAGCTGCTCTCGAGCGCTTCGGAAACTTCATACCCTCCGGAGCCACGGTATAGGCGGCGATGAGGGTGGTAATCGGCACCGCGAGTACCAAAGCGACCGCACCGATGGTGGAACGCAGCAGTTCTGTGGCCACTACATCGGAGGTCAACGACTGCATCAGCGGCCGGTCGGAGACGCTTAACAAAATCGATAGCGGCAGTGCGGTGCCGAGGTACGCCAGTACCAGTGTGTAGACCATCGACGCGATGTGGTCGCGACCGACGCGCATTGCCGAGCGGAAGACCTCCATAGGCCGCGACCGCGGAGCTGCTTCGTAGAGCTCCTGGACGGTAGAGGCCTGGGCGATGGTGACGTCGTTAAGCACCCCCAACGCGCCGATGATGAATCCCGCCAGAAGCAGACCTGTGACGGAGACGTCAGGCAGGTAAAGCTGAATAAGTAGGTTGTCCTCGTTGCCGAGACCACGTAGCTGCGACGTGGAGATTGCGAGGTTGGCCAGGCCCGCCGCCAGCACCATCGTGGTGAGTGTTCCCGCCAGTGCGGAAGCTGACTTCCAGTTGATGCCATGAACGAGGAAGAGCACTGGGAAGAGAATCGCCGCGCCCGCCGTGATGGCTAAGGCCACAGGATCGCCGCCGCGTAGCAGTGCCGGAACCAGAAATCCCATCACTGCGGCCAGCGTGATGCCAAGACCAATGAGGCTCAAGACCCCGCGAGTCATGCCGACGAGGATGATGAGAAGTACTGTCGCGCCGAGCCACAACCAGATTGTCGTGGTGCGATCCATGTCCAGGAAGGTGTAGGTGTTCCCGATGCTAGCGGTGTCGACAACCTGATGAGGTGCGACGTCGACGACGTTAGTGTCGGCGGCAGGAGCCGCGGGGGCAGGTGGTGCGGGTGGAGCAGGAGCAGCAGGAGCTTCTGCCCCGGATTCAGGTGCTGGTTCCTGCTCCGGAGCCGGTGCCGGTGCCGGAGCCTCAGCATCAGGAGCAGACTCCCCCTCTGCGCCCTCAGGGGCAGGCGCGGGAACAACGCCAGGAGCTGGTGTCATCAACCCCGGATTCGGCACGGCACCATTGTCGACAGCTCCGGTACCGGCAGCGTTTGGACGGTGAATTGCCAGGACGACCTTGTCGCCCTCCGCCAGCTCCATCTCACCGGGCAGACCGGATGCCTCCAGAAGAGTCTTCTTGCCCTCGTCTGG
Organism: Corynebacterium sp. HMSC063A05; assembly: GCF_001809695.1. NCBI lineage: Bacteria > Bacillati > Actinomycetota > Actinomycetes > Mycobacteriales > Corynebacteriaceae > Corynebacterium > Corynebacterium sp. HMSC063A05. The sequence goes on from NZ_KV798502.1 coordinate 140,847, forward strand.
GCCCGAGGTCAGTTCAATGACCGAGAGCTGGCACTTCGGCGCCGCGGGGTCGTTGAGCGAAGCTGTCAGCCCTGGCCGCGGCTGGTCGTCGAAGACACGTCCGTTGTCAGGCGAATTGCACGCGCCGACGCTGTGCTTTACGACGGTTCCCTTGACCGTCTCCGCAGCTGATGTCTGTGACTGCAGGAATCCCGGCCCCGGACTCGGAGCTTCACCCGATGGCCAGCGTCCAATCACAGCGAGGAAAGTGGCAATGCCAGCAACTGTAAGAACTGTGGCCAGTAAGCGACGTGCTCTTGTGGGGTTGTGCCGCGGTTTTGTCGGTTTTGGTTTGGCTTGTGCAGGTTCGGTTTGCCGCGCCGGTGCTGGTTTTGAATGTGCGGCAGGTTCTGCATGTCGTGCTGGGGCAGCCGAGGTTTCAGAGTTGGGTTGATTCGCGGCGTTGACAGCCCGGCACCGGCCGGTAGGGGAGCCGCTGTTCGAGTTCTTCAGTACGTCGAGATGCGCACCTATGTCGGAACCCGGAGCAACGCGAAAAGGTTGCTGATTACTAGAGTTCATTGAATCTTTTGAATGCCTGCCCACCCTTAATAACCTAATCGCTGTACCAGCTCCGGAAGGCGTACCGCCATTCCGGCGCGCCGAGCCCTGGTCATCAACACTGTGCCCACTTTTCGAAGCAATACTCACTTATCGATGCGCTCCAGCGTGTCTATAAGTGAATAGCGCATCGATATGTGAAAGGGGTAGAACCCGCAGCAACGCGAAAAGCCTGCTGATTCCCGGAATCCACTGAACCTTTTGAGCACCTGCCCACCGTTAACAGCCTAATCCCTGTTACTGCTTGTAGCTGACCAGGAAGTTGCCCAGGCGCTCGATGGCTTCCTTCAGGTCGCGCGCCCACGGCAGGGTGACAATTCGGAAGTGATCCGGCGTCGGGTAGTTGAAGCCAGAGCCGCCGACCATCAGAATCTTCTCTTCACGCAAAATGTCGAGCATCAGCTTTTCGTCATCGTGAATTTCGTAGACGTTCGGATCCAGCTTCGGGAATGCGTACATTGCTCCCATCGGCTTCACGCAGCTCACGCCCGGAATTGAGGTCAGCCCCTCGTAGGCGACATTGCGCTGCTCCAGGAGGCGACCGCCTGGCAAGATTAGGTCCTCGATGGACTGGTAACCGCCAAGTGCCACCTGAATGCCGTGTTGAGCAGGGACATTCGGGCACAGACGGGTGCTGGCCAGCAGGTTGATACCCTCGATAAAGCCCTCTGCGTGGCGCTTCGGGCCAGTCAGCACCATCCAGCCCGCGCGGTAGCCGGCCACGCGGTAGGTCTTGGACAGGCCGTTGAAGGTGATACAGAGCAAATCCGGGGCCAAGGAGGCAGTGGAAATGTGCTCTGCATCGTCGTAGAGGATGCGGTCGTAGATTTCGTCGGAAAGCAGCAGGAGTGAGTGCTCACGAGCGATATCGACGATGGCTTCGAGTGTCTGGCGTGTGTAGACCGCGCCGGTCGGATTGTTCGGGTTGATGATGACAATCGCCTTCGTGCGATCCGTCACCTTCGAGCGAATGTCTTCGACATCCGGAGCCCAGTTATTCTCCTCATCACATGTGTAGTGGACGGCCTTACCGCCGGCGAGGGTGGTTGCTGCCGTCCAGAGCGGGTAATCCGGAGCTGGAATGAGGACCTCATCGCCCTCGTTGAGCAGCGCCTGTGTGGTGATGGAAATCAGCTCGGAGACGCCGTTGCCCAGCCAGACGTCGTTGACGTCGAAACGGGGGAAATCCGGGTCCATCTCATAGCGCGTGACGACGGCACGGCGTGCGGAGTAAATACCCTTGGACTCGGAGTAGCCCTGTGCGTGGGGGAGGGCCCGGACCATGTCCTGCACGATGGTGTCAGGTGCATCAAAGCCGAACTTTGCCGGATTGCCGGTGTTGAGCATCATGATGCGGTGGCCGTCGGCTTCCATCTGCTCGGCGAGAGTAGTCACCGGACCGCGAATGTCATAGAGGACGTTCTGCAGCTTGGAGGATTGATCCAGTGTCTTCAGCGGAGTGCGGCGAGGTGCCCTGATGTTTCCACGACGGGCGGCAACGCGGGCGGCACGGGACTGCTCGGCCTGAGTGGCCTGTGCAGTCTGAGCGTCCTGCGTTGTCTCGTTGGTGGTTTCGGTGCCCTGGGAAGTGTCTTTGCTGGAACTCACCTGTCTAAGCATGCCACTTTTTTGCTCCCGCACCATGCTTTTCTCATAGTGGGGGCAGATTAATTGCACATTGATTGCGCAAAAGCGTCCTGCATGAGGATGCAGGACGCTTTTCTGGGGTTCTGGCTGCTGGGTTCCGGCTGCTAGTTACTGCTTGACTGCGGAGCCGTCGATCTGCAGGGAAATCTCATTGCCAAGGAGCAGGCCGCCAGTCTTAATAGGAGCGTTGTAATCGATGCCGAAATCGGTGCGGTCAATCTTGGTGGCTGCCTCGAAACCAACGCGAGTCTGCCCCCATGGGTCTTCAGCGGAGCCGAAAATGTCGACATCCAGGGTGACCGGCTTGGTAATGCCGTTGATGGTCAGGTCGCCGGTAACGGTGGCCTTTTCTTCGCTCTGGAGCTCGATAGCGGTGGAAACGAACTCGAAGGTCGGGTTTTCGTCGGTGCCGAAGAAGTCCTTCGAGCGCAGGTGGTTGTCGCGCTCTTCATTGTTGGTGTTGATGGAGTTCGCCTGAATGGTCGCCTTTGCCGTGGAATTCTCCGGCTTGTCGACATCAAAATTAATAACGGACTCAAACTCAGTGAACTGACCGTGGACCTTAGTGATCATAGCGTGACGAACGGTGAATCCAACGGTGGAGTGCTGTGCATCAAGAACGTAGTTACCAGACTGAAGAGCCATAGTGAATCTCCTAAAAGTTAAAAGTATCTCGAATGTTTCGAAGTATTTTTGTCCGCCGGAACCAACCCCCGGTGTTGACGTGTCAACTATAAGTCAGTGAGAGATGACGTGTCAACAAAAAGGTCTTAATATGGAGCCATGCAATTCGGAATTTTTACAATTGGCGACGTCACAAAAGATCCCACGACCGGACAAATCCCTACTGAACATGAGCGAATTAAGGCAACTGTCGCGCTAGCGAAGAAGGCTGAAGAGGTTGGCCTCGATGTATTTGCTACCGGCCAGCACCACAATCCACCGTTTGTGGCCCCGGCGAACCCGCCGATTCTGCTAGCAAACCTCGCAGCGCAGACCGAAAATCTGATTCTGTCGACCTCGACAACGCTGATTACCACCACCGACCCCGTGCGCATCGCTGAGGATTACGCCTACCTCCAGCACCTTTCCGAAGGCCGCATGGATCTCATGATGGGCCGCGGCAACACCGGGCCGGTTTATCCGTGGTTTGGCAAGGATATCCGCAAGGGGATTCCGCTGGCCATTGAGAATTACCACCTATTGCGCACCCTTTGGCGTGAGGAAAATGTGGATTGGCAAGGTCAATTCCGCACGCCGCTGCAGTCCTTTACGTCCACTCCGCGTCCGCTCGACGGGGTAGCGCCTTTCGTGTGGCATGGCTCAATCCGGTCCACCGAGATTGCTGAGCAGGCCGCCTTCTATGGGGACGGTTTCTTCCATAACCACATTTTCTGGAATATCGAGCACACCACAGCCATGGTCAATCTCTACCGCCAGCGCTTTGAGCACTACGGTCATGGTGCTGCTGATCAGGCAATTGTCGGACTTGGTGGGCAGGTCTTCGCCGCTGAGACGGAAAAGAAAGCCAAGGAAATTTTCCGCCCCTACTTCGACAATGCCCCGGTCTATGGACATGGGCCATCGTTGGAAGAATTCGAGAACATCACTCCACTGACCGTCGGCACGCCTGAGCAAATCATCGAACGTTACCTGGGCTATGCAGATGCCGTTGGTGACTACCAGCGCCAGCTTTTCCTCATCGATCACGCCGGCCTGCCGCTGGAGATCGCGTTGGAGCAGGTTGAGATCCTGGGAACCGAAATCGTTCCGGTCCTGCGTGAAGAGTTCGAGCGCCGCCGTCCGGCACACGTGCCCTTCGACCCGCCGACGCACGCCTCGCTCGTCGCCGAAGGCGCAGATTCCCCGCACCTGCTGGTCCGCCCGGCGGAAAGGAATCAGCAGTGAAAAACCTCGTCGTCGTAAGCGCTGGCGTTTCCGACCCATCGACCACGCGCATCCTCGCCAATCGCATCGCGGAAGCTGTTGACGTGCAGGTCTCCAAGCGCGGCGAAGGCCTCGAGATCGAGTACGTCGAGCTGCGCGAACTCGCTGTCAGCCTCGGCACGGCGATGTCCACAGGGCTTTACGACGAAAAATTGCGCGCCGCCCTCGATACTGTCAGCGGTGCTGATGGATTGATTGCCGCGACCCCGGTGTTCGCTCGGCCGTAGTCGGTTTTGGTCCAGATTTTGGGAACGAAGCTGAAGAAAAGGGTGCAGCACATTCAGCAGACGGGGTCAGTGAGGGCAATCAAGGTGTTGGTGCGCCGAACCATCGGCGCAGTACGAACACGCAGGTGGATGCTAACGTCACGGATTTTGCCACACTGCTAGAGGGGCTCGACGGCACCGCGAAGTAGCCGCGCTCTCGCGTGAAGGGGAGGGCAGGGGAGAGACCGGCGCTCTATTAGCGGCACCACGGAAGGTTGTAGTAGTCGCAAGAGAAGGTATCGGAAAGAGCGTATTCCTTAACCTGTAGGTCGTCGCTGCCGGTTGTAGCTGTCGGTGCTGCGGCAGCGGCCGGGGTGCCGGTCAGCGCGCCTAGGGAAAGTGCTGCGGATGCAATGGTGGTAGCAAGAACAGAAGTGCGTCGAAACATTAGGTAGTACTCCGAAAGATATCTGCCTCGGCAAAGTGTCAGGGCTTTGTGGACTGCCGGACTTCGCCAGTGATTAATAAAGAAATCATAACTATTTAATCAAGAGTGTGAAGCGTGAGGGACCCTTCGTCTGCCCGCGGCTGGGGGTGGCCACTCGGCTACTCTCTGGTGTCTTTATGTAGGTAGGTTAGTGGCCGAAATGTTGATTGCCTAATACCAAGTGGCTGACCAAGGCATTTTTGAATTGGTTCAAAAGGCGTAGTTCTAATGCGATTAAATTAATCGCTGAAATTTTATTGTGGCGCTCATAATCGCTGGTCACACGCTGTAATATACCGTATTTTCGCAAGGCAGAAATCTGTGAGATTCCATTTTTACTATGTGGATAATCGCTGTGGCCGTCGTAAAGAGAGTCGAAAATTTTCCATTACAAAAGGCTGAATTTCGACTTACCTTAGCAGGTGTTAGTTCAAGTATTTCCTTACGAGTTGTTCGTCACGCCCTGAAAGGATTTCGCCGTGAAGAAGACCCTGCTCTCCGGCTCCATTGCAGCCCTGGTTACCATGTCCTCGCTGGCTGTCGCCCCGATGGCCGAAGCTGCCCCAGCCCCCACCCCGGGCACCGTCGGTGGCACCTGCTCCGTTGAAGGCCAGTCCGGCCAGTCCCTGAAGATCACCGGCTCGAAGTTCGAGGTCGAAGGTACCGCCACCGTCGCTAACTACGGCGATACCGACCTGCCGCTGACCCAGACCCTCAAGGAGGGCAAGACCAAGTCCTGGAACGTCGGCGGTTCGGTCGACTTCGACCTGCTCAAGCTCTTCCATGTCACCTTCAGCGCCGGCTACCAGTCCACTCAGACCTGGGAAGTTGGCCAGACCCTCGGCCCGTACCCGGTCAAGCCTGGCTACACCGGTGTTCTGGAGTATGGCTTCCTGAACCAGTCCTTCGAAGGTACTCACCTGACCTGCAAGGGCGGAAAGTGGATTGACGCAGGTCGTCCGTACTGGGGCACCATCCCGAAGGAGCGCCACATTCGCGTTTCCATGCGCGCCAACGAAGCTGATCGCTCCGTGGACGGTGCTGCTCCGCAGGTCAAGGAGTACGCCGTCTAAGACGGGCTGAGCCTCTTTAAGACCTCGAAGTAGAAGGAAGTTTCTCCATGTTGAGCCTGAAAAAGAAGGCCCTGGCCTGCGCGGTGATGGGTGCAAGTCTTCTTGCACCAGGCATCGTCGGACAGGTCGCTGCGACCCCGCTGACCCAGACCCCCGACCAAGATGAGCACCACACCGGTTTCACCAATACGGATAAATGTGACCCGGTCAAGGATGCCAAGCGTCACCCCTGGGAACAGTGGATTACCGACGAATGGGATCGCTACAACGGCACTAACTCATTCACCAACCGCACTGACCGCCCGATTCAGTACACCCTCGAGGTGACAGAGGGGGTCAACGAGTCCGTGAAGGCCATGAGCTCCGGAAATATGTGGGACGTGTTCCTCCACGGGGTGAAGAACAAGTACGGCATCGTCGAGGTCAGTCAGTGGTCTGTTGGCGACAAGCTGGGCCCGGTGACCGTCAACCCTGGTGAGACCGTTCGCGCAGACTACGGCGTGCACATGAAGTCCTTTATTGGCCGTGTCCGCACCTGCGATCAGAAGACCGGCCTGTGGCGCGGTGAGCCCTACTTCGGTGAGTACAACGGCAAGGGGCCGTCGACTCGCTTCGTGGTCTGGCACAAGACCACCAAGGAGGGCGAGCACCGTCAGCAGTGGGCGCCTGTCAGCGGTAACTCCGGTGACGGCGGCCCGGCATCCGCCACGATTAACGACTAGGAGTAGTTATGAAAAAGCGTGTTGTCGCCATGTGCTTGACGACGGTCTTTGCGCTCGGACTCGGCGCTCCGACAGCAGTGGCCGCCCCGAATCCAGGAGCTGGTGAACCGTTCGCGCCGGAGGAGTGGGTACCAGTGCCCAAGCCAGCGGCAGTTGACCGCGGTCCGGCACCGGGAACCACTTGTGAAGCTCCGGGTTCGGTGGCCGAGTTCGTGGAAATCACCGGTTCTCGCTACGACGTTGAGGGCGTTGTTTCTACGAAGAATGACATTGGTGATGAGCCGATTCCGCTGACGCAGACCATTAAGGAGTCCAAGACCAAGAAGTGGTGGACCAATATCTCTGTCAGCGTGAAGGTCAGCAAGGAGCTCAACCGCAAGTACTCCTGGGAGTACTCCCGAGAGATGGTTTGGAGCCTCGGGCAGAAGATCGGACCATACGAAGTACGCAAGGGTGAAACTGGTCGTCTGAGCTGGGGATTCCTGGTTGACGAGTTCGCTGGACAGACAGTCCGCTGCAACGCCAACTCGAAGACGTGGCAGCCGATTGGGCGCAGCTACTTTGGCGTGGCTCCGCGTGAGCGACATGTCGAGGTGACCATTCAGTAGTTACACAGTTCTCTCTCCACACTCAGCACGGGTAAAAGGGGGCCTATTCACGAAAGTGAATAGGCCCCCTTTTTGCTACTCCGGTGTTTTGCTATCCCGCTGTTTTGCTACTCCGTCTTTTTGCTATTGCGCGGCAGCGGATGCCGGAGGCTGGAAGCCTGCGTCTATTGCTTTCAGAGCCAAGTCCAGGCGTGAGGTAGCCCCGAACTTATTGAACATGCTGGAGAGGTGCTTCTTGATGGTGCCCGGCGACTTGCCGAGTTCCTTGGCGATGTCGTGGTTCGACTTACCGCGACAAATCAGGCCGAGAACCTCTCGCTCGGCATGAGTGATCTTGTACGAGGAAATGTTGCGGGACGGCAGCGTTTTAATCAGCCGAGTCGCAGAAATCGGGGAGATGACGGTGCCGCCCTGGAAGACATCTTCAATGGTGCCAATGACGGATTCGGGGCGGGCGGTTTTGAGAATGTAGCCGTTTCCGCCGAGGCTCAAGATTTTCAGCATTGTTTCATCGGTATCGAATGAGGTGATAGCGATGAATTTCGGTGGATTCTCCACCTTCTTAATGCGCTCGAGCAGCTCAACGCCGTCCATGTTGGGCATATGAATATCGGTCAAAACTACGTCAATGCCACCGCGGGCAATGATATTGAGGGCCTCGTGGCCATCGCTGGCTTCATCGACCACGGTAATGTGCGGTGCCTTCTTGAAGTAAGTTCGCAGCGTCGAGAGTACGAGTGGGTCGTCATCGACAATGAGAACCTTGATGTCAGACATCCGCGAACCTTTCATAGAATTTATAAAAACCGAACAATATCTGTCATTGTGCGATATTACTACGCTAACCAGGACGTTTCGAGAGTCATATTCGCCACAATGAGCTTTTATATCTATCCTACGTTAGCGTAACCTACTAATTGGTAGGTGGCATGTGGAGTTTGGTATTCCACACATTTCCTTCTCGTTCCGACGTGATGGAACCGTCCCACGGTCGCACTCGCCGATGCAGTGAGGAAAGCCCCAAACCGCTCGATAGCATCGCCCGCGGCAGAAAATTCGGTAGCGCCTTCGATATCTGATTGCTGATGTCGAGCGTGAAGCCATCCTCCTCATTGCCCAGCGCCAGAATGTGGACGTTCGTTTGCGGCTCGCCGTACTTCTGAATGTTCGTGCAGAACTCCGACAGCGCCGGCGAGATAACTTCTGAAATCTGCGTCAAAGAGGGCTCGGTTTCAATCCTCGTGGCCAGCGAAACGTTAAACCCAGCTTCCTGCAGTTCATCCTTGGCCTGCTGGAGCACCCTGTTCATGCTAGGAACTCGCTCATCTTGGCCAATAGCCGAGGTCAAAGAGCTTTCTTCGTCAGCGGATTTCAGCAGTGAAAGCAACTGGCGAAGCTGTAGCAGACCTTCTCGGGAGGTTTCTGCGATGTCCTCTAGGGACTCTTCAAGCTTTTCATCTGTCCCTTCTCGCTCGATGGCGAGCGCCTGCGCCAGCATGGTTACGCGAGTAAAGGACTTGGCGGTGGAGTCGTGCAGTACGGTCGCCAACTCAAGGCGTTGTTCTTCCAGGGCGCGGTTAGATTCAATCGTTGCCTGCCGGCGTTGCTCTTTGTAGCGACTGCGCATCATGCCGATGGCGTAGGCAATTACAAAAAGTAGCGTTGTCACAAAGGTCGCGACGTGGTCGCGCGCGAAAGTACTTGTGTTTACGTCGTAGTTTGAAATCACCAACAAGAGCAACGCAGTGATTCTCGCCGGCATCTTGTTGTTGTTAGCACGCATCACTTCCACAATGAGAAGCGCGCAGAAAATCTGCATTGGAGCCTGCTCTGTAGGAAGGAAAGTCAATGCCAAGAAATTCGCTGGGACAACCACCATGGCAAAGAGCGGCAAATACGTCGCCACTGCAACAAGAATGACCTGAAGGCCACCGATAATGGTTGGCAACAAAAGATCAGAGTTGCTCTCGCGGAAAATTAGCGCATCGAGAGCAGTGAGGATCAGCGCAATGACCATCTCCACTGACCCCGGAGTCCTCAGAAAGTCTCTTATCTGTGACAGCGATTTCTTAATCACTACGCCAAGACCTCTTTCCACACCACAACGCGGTCATCTCTAACGGGATGCAGTAATCAATATATTGTCAGTGCGGTTGAGAGTGCCATTTGCATGATTAATGCCGTGGCGCAGGGGTCGTCGTAAAGCACAAAAAATCCGCCCGGGAAGAATAACCTCTCGGGCGGATTCTCGCTTATTTAGGGAGCGTTACTTACGTCGCGCCGATCCTGGCAGCGGAACTCCGTGCTGGTTGCGCGGAAGGTTCTTAGCGCTTGCCGACGGTGCCTGCGTCTCCTCGGCAGGAGCATCAGCAGCCTGCTCGGTGGAGGTGGCTTCTTCCGTCGCCTGCTCTTCGGTAACCTCTGGCTGTTCCGGAGCCTGCTCCGCCTCTGGCTGGGCAGATGCTTCCTGAGTCTCGGTTTCCTCGACTGCCGGGGCAGGGGCGCTAGCGACTGGCTTGGCCTTGCGTGCGCCACCCGGAATCGGAGCACCCTTACGTGCGCCGCCCGGAACCGGAACACCGGATGCGGTCTTCGGCTGCTCAGCTGCTGGCTGCTTGGACTCGGTGGCCGCTACCTCGGCAGCGGTGTCCTCGGCAGGAGTAGCTTCCTCGGCCTTCGGCTTGGCGGCTGGAGCTGCCTTCTTAGCGCCACCTGGGACAGGGGCGCCCTTGCGTGCGCCACCCGGAATCGGTGCGCCCTTGGTTGCCTTCGGGGTCTCAGCCGGAGCTTCGGTTTCCGCAGCTGCTGGCTCTGCCTGCGTGGCCGGCTTAGCAGCCTTGGCGCCGCCCGGAACCGGAGCACCCTTCTTCGCGCCACCTGGGGTCGGGGCGCCCTTCTTCGCGCCACCTGGGGTCGGGGCACCCTTCTTCGCGCCACCCGGAGTTGGGGCACCGGACTTGGCGCCACCTGGAGCTGGAGCGCCCTTCTTGGCGCCGCCTGGGGTCGGTGCGCCGGCCTTTGCTCCGCCTGGCTTCGGTGCGCCACCTGGAGCTGGAGCGCCCTTCTTGGCACCACCCGGGGTCGGAGCGCCGCCCTTGGTGGCAGCGCCTGCAGCAGCACCAGCAGCTGCGGCACCAGCGCCGGCAGCAGCCTTCTCTGCCTTCTTCTTCTCGGCAGCCTCAGCCTTCTTGCGCTTAGCGTCCTCTTCCTCGAGGCGCAGGCGCTCTTCCTCTTCAGCCTTCTTCGGATCGACCCAGCCACGCTCTGGCTGCTCAATCCACTCCGGTTCGCGTGCCTGCGGCAGCTCGCCGTCGACCTTCACGGAGTCACGGAGCATCTGGGCGATGTCCAGGACCTCCGGCTTCTTCTCGTCGTCCTCGATGACGTTGTTGACGCCATCGTTCATCATCGTCTTACAGAACGGGCAGCCGATGGCAATTGCCTCAGCACCGGTTCCGACAGCCTCTTCGGTGCGGTTCACGTTGATGCGCTGACCGATGGTCTCTTCCATCCACATACGCGCGCCACCAGCACCACAGCAGAAGCCGGTGTTCTTATTACGAGGCATTTCGACGAGGTTAGCGCCGGACGCGCCAATCAGCTCACGCGGAGCCTCGAATACCTTGTTGTGGCGGCCCAGGAAGCATGGGTCGTGGTAGGTGACCTGGCGGCCCTGGCCGGAAGCAACCGGCTGCAGACGGTTAGCGCGAACCAGCTTATTTAGCAGCTGGGTGTGGTGGACAACTTCGTACTGCCCGCCCAGCTCTGGGTACTCGTTCTTGAAGGTGTTGAAGCAGTGCGCACAGGTGACGACAATCTTGCGCTGCTTCGGTGGGACACCGTCGAAGACCTCATCGAGCTGTTCGATGTTCTGCTCAGCCAGCATCTGGAAGAGGAACTCGTTACCAGCGCGGCGAGCGGAATCACCAGTACAACCCTCAGCCTGGGAGAGCACAGCGTACTTCACACCGGCGGTGTAAAGCATCTCCGCAACAGCCTTGGTGGTCTTCTTCGCATTGTCGTCGTAAGCACCGGCACAACCGACCCAGAACAGGTACTCGGTGTCGTCGAAGCTCTCGACATCCTCGCCCCAAATCGGGACGACGACGCCTTCCTTGCGGACCTCGTTGATCCAGTCGGCACGAGTGGAAGCGTTCTGGCCCCACGGGTTGCCCTTGGTCTCGAGGTTCTTGAACAGGCCAGCCAGCTCGGTCGGGAAGTCCGACTCAACCAGAACCTGGTAGCGGCGCATATCGACGATGTGGTCGATGTGCTCAATGTCAACCGGGCACTGCTCGACACAGGCACCACAGTTGGTACAGGACCACAGGACATCCTGGTCGATGATGCCCTCGTCGCCGTCGCCAACCAGCGGCTTGGTCAGCAGTGCGGCGCCAGCGCCTTCGCCCTCGCGAGCGGTTTCGATGGTCTCGCCAGCCAGCAGGTACGGGGCGGAAGCGTAAGCGTGGTCACGCAGCTGGTTAACCAGCAGCTTCGGGGACAGTGGCTTGGAAGTGTTCCATGCCGGGCACTGCTCCTGGCAGCGACCACACTCAGTACAAGAGGTGAAGTCCAGCAGAGCCTTCCAGGAGTGGTCGGTGACCACACCGGTACCCATGGAGTCAACTTCTGGGTCAGCTTCTTCCAGGTTCAAAATCTCGCCGTTAGAGGTCATCGGCTTAGCGCCAGCGAGGGCGTTGTAGCCATCAGCGTTGCGCTTGAGCAGGATGTTGGCGAATGCCAGGAAGCGGTGCCATGCGACACCCCAAGTCAGGTTGCGGCCAACAACGAAGAGCCAGACCATACCGGACAGCAGCTTAATCAGCGCGAAGATGGACACCATGACTTCGGAGGCCGGCAGAATCTGTGCGATACCACCGGTGACGAAGTTCGCCCAGTTCCAGACCTCGGCGCCAGTGTGACCGTGGTCGCCGTAGGTAGCCAGCTTGGCAGCCTTGACGAACATCATGCCCAGGCCCTCGATGAGGACGACAGCCTCTACGAAGTAGGCAGCCTTGGCGTTGGAGCCGTAGAAGCGGCTCAGGCGCTCCTTGCCCAGGTTGGTCTGGCGGACGAGGATCAGTGTCAGGATGCCCAGGGTGGTGCCCAGGCCGAGCAGTTCGTCGATGAAGTGCCAGGCGGTCAGATTCCTGAGGACTGGCCAACCACCGGCTGGCCAGAAGGTCTGAATGTACGCCTCGAACCACACCAGGGAGCCGAGGAGGAAGCCCACCATGACGAACCAGTGAGCCACAGCAACGCCGGGTTTCTTGGCCATCTTGGTGTGACCGACGATCTCTCGGATCATGGTCCAAATACGGGTTCCCCATTCACCGGTGTGACCGTATGTCTTTTGGCCCACCATGATGGTCTTCACCATATGGGTGAATCCCTTGATAAAGATGAACCAGCAGGGCAGGGACAACAGGACGCCAATAACGCCGACTGCGACGGTGAATCCGGTAGATTCCGGAATCGCCGTGTCAGCCGTCGCCGCGGCGAGGTTGAGCACGCTCATAATGTTCCTTCTAGGCTGGCTCAGCCAGGGTGATGGCTGAGTGAAAATAGTTCTCTTGTGAGTTCTATCACGAGCCAAGGACGTGTACATAACTAACGCCGTAATTAGTGCTGAAATCATGGCTATGCGGTGTAACCTGCGCGTTTTCGGCGATTTTCGCAACGAATGGGTTTCTTAATTCCGTCCGCTGATCATGCTCTAAATATGTTTCATTAGAAAAATAAGGGTTTACAGTGTGGCGTGCGTCACTGTATGCCGACTTTTGCGCCCCATAGTTTTACAAACGAAACGAAATATTCTAATGCAAACCGTTTTCAAAAAGCGTGGGGTTGCACGTCAGTTATTTTCCGACCAGTCAAGGAGTTGATTGATCATGACCTCCGTGCAGCCAGTCCGTGTCCGTTCTGGGCAGTCCTCCCAGTTCACTGCCGCAGTTGTTGATGAATTCGGGCCAAACCTCAATGTTCGCGACGTCGATCTGCCAAAGCCGGGGCTGAATCAGGCGCTCGTGAAATTGATTGCCTCCGGCGTCTGCCACACTGACTTGCATGCGACAGAGGGGGACTGGCCGGTGAAGCCGGAGCCGCCCTTCATTCCGGGGCATGAGGGAATCGGTGAGGTGATCGAGCTCGGTCCTGGAAAGCATTCGGTCAGCGTGGGTGACATTGTCGGCAATGCATGGCTGTGGTCCGCGTGTGGTGACTGTGAGTACTGCCGGACCGGTCGTGAGACTCAGTGCAACGACGCCGAGTATGGCGGCTATACCCAGGACGGTTCCTTTGGCGAGTACATGCTGGTCGACACGCGGTATGCCGCTCGCATACCGGAGGGCGTGGACTATCTGGAGGCTGCGCCGATTCTCTGCGCCGGCGTGACTGTATATAAGGGCCTCAAGGTTTCCGAGACGAAGCCGGGTCAGTTTATGGTGGTCTCCGGCGTCGGTGGATTGGGGCATTTGGCGGTCCAGTACGCCAAGGCGATGGGTATGCGTGTAATCGCCGTGGATATCGCGGAAGACAAACTCGACCACGCAAAGGAGTGGGGTGCCGAGTTCGTGGTAAACGCCAAGGATGAGGATCCGGTCCAGGCGGTTCAGGCCTATACCGATGGTGGAGCTCACGGCATTCTGGTCACTGCTGTCCATAGGGATGCGTTCGGCCAGGCTCTTGGTATGGCGCGCCGCGATGGAACCATTGTCTTCAATGGCCTTCCGCCGGGGGAGTTCCCGGCGAGTGTGTTCGACATTGTCTTCCGCAATCTCACTATTCGTGGTTCACTTGTCGGCACGCGCCAGGATATGGCCGAGGCTCTCGACTTCTACGCCCGCGGGCTGGTCAAGCCGACCGTTAAGGAGTGCTCGCTGCATGAGATTAATGACGTCTTCGAGCTGATGCGCCAGGGCAAGATCGATGGTCGCATGGCCATTCGCTACTAGCCCCAGGAGTTAGTTGGCGCTTCTATTCCTCGACCGCCTGCCTCATCTGATCTGCAGATAGCCACACTCCGAAAAGGTCGCCGTCGGGCCTAAATCGCTTGCCGACGCTCACGTCAACGGGCACGGGTTCAAATCCGAAGGCTTCGACTGTTGCTCGTGCGGCCTCGAGGGCCGCCGGGTCAGTCGACCTGACCGCGATTGCTCGGCGCGGTGCGCCCTCGGCGATCTCTTCCGGGGTTCGGTAGTCGCTAATCAGTTCTTCATAGGAGACGTGGTTTAGCGTCTTGGCGATGTGGGCCCCTGGGGATCGCTTGGCGAGGTCCGCCGTTGTTACGGACTCTGCGGAGTTGGTTCCGGTGGCCTCCCAGGGGTTGGTGGCGTCCGCCGAGCCGTCCGCTGAGGTGGCGGAGTCGATCCTCAAGTACTGCCACGACAATCTGGCGCCGTACAAGAGGATTCGCCGCCTTGAGTTCTACGAACTGCCGAAGACGGTGTCCGGCAAAATTCGCCGTGTTGACCTGCGTAAACGCGAAGGTGAGATCCACGCCAGTGATGGCGGCGAGTCCAAGGCCTCGACCGAGTACGCGGACACTGACTTCCCCGGTCTGAAGGGGTAGGGCGGTAGGCGGGAGGTCGGCGGTCAGCGTCGGCCCCTCCCTGGGCGGTCTTGGCCCCGGTGCGGCTTTGCCTCCCCCCCCTTGAAATGTTTTTGCCAGCTTTTTGTAGGAAGTAACCGCGAATTCGGCGCTACTTCCTACAAAAAGCTGGCAAAAACGTGCGTGTGGTGCGCTGGTGGGCGTTCGCGCCGACATTTACCGCGCACACACCCCGCACCTCCTGCACGCACACGCCTGCGCCCCCGCGCCCCCGCGCACTCTTAGGAATTGGTGAAGTTTGCCTCACGCTTTTCGGTGAAAGCGGCCATGCCTTCCTTCTGGTCATTGGAGGAGAATAGGGAGTGGAAGGTGCGACGCTCAAAGAGCAGTCCCTGCGACAGCGTCATTTCGTAGGCCTGGTTAATCTGTTCCTTAATCTGGGTAGTGGCAACCAGTGACTTCGACGCAATGGTGTCGGCGACCTTCAGGGCCTCGTCGAGAAGCGCCTCCGGCTCGACGACGCGGGCGACCAGGCCTGCGCACTCGGCTTCTTCGGCGCCCATCATGCGGCCGGTGAGGCACATCTCCATTGCCTTAGCCTTGCCGATTGCGCGGGTGAGACGCTGCGAGCCGCCCATACCCGGAGAGATGCCGAGGTTAACCTCAGGTTGACCGAACTTGGCTTTAGCGCCAGCGATGATGAAGTCCGCCATCATGGCGACCTCGCAGCCACCGCCCAGGGCGTAGCCGTTAACGGCGGCGATAACTGGAGTGCGGACGGAAGTCAGAACATCCCAACGTGCGAACCAATCGGAGATGTACATCTCGGTTCCGGACTTGTCCGCCATCTCCTTAATGTCCGCACCTGCGGCAAACGCCTTCTCGGAGCCGGTGATGATAATCGCGCCAATGCCTGCATCGCTGTCGAAAGCGGTGGCTGCTGCACCGATCTCTTCCATGGTCTTGTGATTGAGGGCGTTCAGCGCCTTCGGGCGGTTCAGGGTAATAATGCCGACGCGACCGCGGGTTTCGGTAAGGATGTTTTCGTAGGTGGTCATCAAATGCTCCTTCGTGATGGCTTAATTTTTGGTGAAAGCCGGATGCGTAGCCCAGCACTTCATAATCTGAAGAATTTGGCTGCGGATTGAAAAGTCTTTCCTGTGTGCGAGGGTACCTGGGGTGGCGGGTGTCGTCAGGCTGTTTGGGCTGATGGATGCCGTGTAGGGCGAGTTGGTGTCTTTTGGTGCTCGATGTGTCGGTAGTTATGTTGGCCAACTAGACAGCTTTGTCTATATACTTTGCCTTATGTCAAACGAGAACATCGCAAATACGCACGAACTATGGAACATTGCTCGCAAGCTTCGGGAAAACCACACCTATGTTGATTTGACGCACGCGTTTCACGCCGGTCAGCCGAAATTCCCGGCGCTTCCCGACGAACAGCGAACACGGCTTTTCACCGTTGCTGAGCATGGATTTGAAATCGACCAATACCAATTTGTTGGCCAGTGGGGTACGCATGTGGATCCGCCTGTGCATTTCGTCCAAGAGACGAGAACTCTTGACAATATTGGCGTCGAGCAGATGATTCTGCCTTTGGTCGTCCTAGATTTCACTACTGAAGTCGCTCGGGATAATGATTTCTCTCCTTCGATTGCTGATGTGGAAGCGTGGGAGGAGCGCAATGGCTCTATCCCGGACGGTGCGTTCGTCGCATTTCGCAGTGATTGGTCAAAGCGATGGCCTGACGCTGAGGCAATGGCCAATGCGGATGAAGAGGGCGTGACCCATTATCCAGGATGGAACGTTGAGGTTGTCGAATGGTTGATAGACAACCGTGGCATTGTGGCGATTGGGCATGAGACCACTGATACGGACCCTGGCATCGTGGCTCACGGTGGAAGCTTGCCGACGGAGCTCTATCTATTAGGGCGTGACCGCTGGCAGATTGAGCTGCTGGCAGGACTCGACCAGGTGCCAGAAACAGGGGCTCTCGTCG
Organism: Corynebacterium sp. HMSC063A05; assembly: GCF_001809695.1. Lineage (NCBI taxonomy): Bacteria > Bacillati > Actinomycetota > Actinomycetes > Mycobacteriales > Corynebacteriaceae > Corynebacterium > Corynebacterium sp. HMSC063A05. The sequence continues at coordinate 157,685 of NZ_KV798502.1, forward strand.
TTGCATCCTGGCCGAAGCCAAAGGATGGGACAGGCTTCCCGGCTAGAGTTTTTGCAGTTTTGCCAGCGTAGTCTCATCTATCTTTAGATTCTCAGATAAAACAGCTCTGCATGTGGTGAAATGCAGGCAGGGGCCAGCTCGGTAAACGGGTGGGCGGATAGGAAAGGAAAAACATCTGATGACCGATTAGAACCCGTCTGATTACAACAACGACAGCTACAACACTGGAAATCACAGCAGCAGCGGTGACAGCCAGAACAACCCGTACAGCGAATCGGCGAATAGCGCCGGAACCGGAGGACAGTCGTACGACACCTGGGCGCAGCAGGGTAACTACAACTACGGAACTAACAATAATGCGGGCACCCCGGGTGCAGCTGGAGCTGGCAATGGGTACCAAACCGGGTCTAACAGCCAGTATGGGCAGTCAGCTGGATTTCAGGCAGCAACGGTGAAAGCAGAATCGCGTGGGTTTTTCCAGGCGCTTTTCGATTTCAGCTTTTCCAGCTTCATCACCATTCAGTTTGCCAAGTTCATCTACATCATCAATATCGCAATTGCCGCGTTGATTTATTTCTTCTTCGTCATCGCAGGTTTTTCCGGGATGGGCGAAGATGTTGGTGCCGGTTTCCTGGCTGGTTTTGGCATCCTGTTGTTTGGCTGGATTCCTGCTCTACTCCAAATCGTCGCAGTCCGGTTGGGGCTTGAAGGTATGATTGCCGTGATTCGAATCGCGCAGAATACTGCAGCCATTCGTGAGGCTAATGCAGGTAGATAGCCTCTTAAGTTGCTGACTAACGTCGAGCTAGAACTTCTGCTTGGAAGAGCTAAGTAGAAGTCCTAGCTCGACTTTTGTATTTAGTGTGTGGAAATGGCGCCTTCGAACGGTTTTCGAATACGTCAAAAGTTCCGCCTAACTCAATCCGGGCCTAATTATATGATGCAGGTGTCATTGCTCGAGGGGGCATAACCGCTGGTCGGGTCGTGAAGACCTTGGGGTATCGGTCGTCGTAAAGCGACTGGCACTATGAGCAGCCGAAAGTCCCAACGGATTAGAGGAGACAAGCTATGGCTCATACGGCGGGCTACAGTGCATCGGTTGGTTTCGATATTTCCAGCAAAGACTGGTCGTGGGCGTACACGACGTTGGAGGGGACTTTTAGTCGGGGCCAGGTGACGCAGGTTGATTTGGTGCCGTTGCAAGACGACGAAGACGGACGTCCGATTCTTGCCCGAATGGCGGTGGACGCATCGGGGGCGGCTGTCAACGTGGGGGTATTGAATGTGGTGCCCGGGTTCTTTTCCCATGAAAATAAGGCTTTGACCTTTGTTGCGGCGGTCGATGGTGGAGAGGAACGCGGCAATTTAGGGCAGTGTTTCTTCGACAGTGGTGGGCTGATTCCCTTCGACGAAAACTATGAAGACAATGATGCCACGTCTGATTCCTTCACCTTGCAGGTTGACCTGCAGTGGCTCGATGTGGATTCACCGACAGTTGAGGATTCTTCTGAGATTGAGGCTGCGCTGAAGTACGTGCCGCTCAACCTTGGCGCGCACCTGCACGTATCCAACCCATTCGAGGGACCTGGTGAGTTCTCCATTGTGGACTCTCTGATGGAGGGATATATGGAGGAAGACGAGTTCCCACAGGTGCCCCTGAAGTCCACTATCGGCCAGCTTGGATATCTTGCGCTGACCGCGCTTTTTGACGTCGCATCGGTGCGAGTCTTCCGCTCACAGCTGTGGGAAGAAGGGTTCAACTCATGCGAGGAAGTCGAGGATGAGACTGGGGTGGAGTGCACGAATCTGTCGGAGCTCACCGGACCGGAGGAAGACATTACCGGGCTTGTTGTCAGCGCCACCCGGCATCAGAACAGAATGACTGAAAAGGAATTCTGGGAGTTAATCCTGCGGTTTAAAGACGGGAAGGAGCTGCACTGTTGCGCACCGCACCCATTCGCTTCGGGCACTTTTGAAGCGGTCGAACCGTACCCCGTGGGCGCGATAGTTTCTGGAAAAGCACTGTTTACCGGGCACTTCCTACCGGTGGAGTGGCGTGGCAGCTTTGGGGCATCGCGCTTACAGTTCCCCATCGCAATCGACAGAGAATTGCTGGATGGAGGTTTCCCGTCGCAGGTCGGTGTGCCGTCGGCAAGTAATTATCCGCTGGCCGCCAGTTTCCAAGAGTTCAACGAGGATTTTAGCTTCGGTCGCATCATGACCGATATTGGCGGTTGCCTCGGTTTTTCTATCACGAGTGGTAATGAAGCACTGTTGTCGATGATGCACCGACCGGCGAGAGCGCAGTGGGCGTCGGCAAGCAGATTTCTAGAAATTTTGGGCGACGAAGGGCGGTATGCCCGGGCGACGATGAGCCTTTCGGCTCGAACTGAGACGATGCCGGAATGGCGGCGTGTGCTTTTTGGGGTGTCTCTGCCCACGCTGTCGTGGGGTGGGGCAATCAGTGCAGACGTACACCATGACCCCCTCGACCACTATGCGGCTGTGGATTGCCAGCTTTGCGCCAAGGCTGACATTGCTGGGACGAGCTTCGGGCAGTTGCTCGATACTGAAGTGGATACTGGCCTGCCTATTTACGGGCAGGCGGTAGTCACGGCATCATACGTGTGGGCACCCGAGATTCACCGCAACCCGTTCAGTGGGAGTCGATTCCTTTCAGTGCACGGGTTTATTGGCCGAGAGGCGTTGATTTACTTCCCCTGCCCTGATTGGCTTGAAGAGCTCTGTGATGAACACGGGGATGATGGCGCCGAGGTCGCGTATGCGCTGCAAAATCTTCCCGGCAAGGTGTTGGTTGGACGTTTCGACCACTGCCAGGTTGACTACGGCGGGCAGAATGTTGATCTCGACTGCTTTGATGAGGCGATTTACTCGCGAATCCCGGAGTCTCCGTTGAAGCGCATGGATAAGCGAGTAGTGGAGGATATCGAAAGGTCCTGGAGGAACCCGGAGGTAGCGCTGAATACGGACGCTGTGTTTGATGCGTATGCCTCCGAGAAGTGCACAACCGCAGATTTGATGACGAGTCTGGTTACCGGACCGAATGGCCTGAACGTCCGCCGGGCGGACATATTCGACACTCGTCTAGTGAACCTCTATGAGGCAGCCCCCGACGACTGGCGCGTTGAATGGCCAGAAGGAGGGGATGCCATCATGCTTTTATTGGACACCCAAGAGATGGATGAGTCGGACTATTTGGAGGAGCTTCCCGAAGGTTACGGTGCCGGCTCAAGCGACCCCTCCGTACGCGACTACCTCACCGGCGAGGACTTATTTGAGCAGCACGTGGACATGGTTCGAGCCGGCATTGCAGAAAGGCGCTGCTTGTCCATCCTCTATGGCGACCGAAACGACGAGCCGACAGCGCGGATTATCCGCCCGGTGCGCATTGTCGAGCTCGGCCGTCCCTACGTGCTCGCATGGGATGAGCTCCGCGACGACTGGCGAACATTCCGACTCGACAGGTTTAAGATGTGCTCCACCTTGGACCGTTGGTTCAGTCCCATAGAGGTCCCGCTTCCCGACGACATGGATGACGACAGCTATGAGCGGGTGCAGGAGGCTCTGGGTGGTTCCGCCGATGCGGCGACAATCCGCGTTGCCTGGTCAATTGGGATTGGGCGGTAGGCCGGGACAGAGGGGAGGTCGAGGTGGAAGCGGAGGCAGAGATAGCGGTGCCGTGATCGTGGTCGCCGTGGCTGCTGCTGCCGTGATGACCGTTCCCATGGTCGTGTCCGTCGTCCCCCAGACTTCTCGACCAGGTCCACAGTCGGAACGGGGTAGTCATCATCGTGGCTCTTTTCGACCCAGTTCATAGACCCCTTTTCGCAGGTCTGCAGCGCCGGCACCTCAACTGTCGACACCTTCGCGTCGGCGAACCGTCACAGCCATGACCAACGCCGAAGGCCAGGTCGGCGTACCCGCCGATTGGAGCTGAGGAGGGAGTTGCGTGAACATGTGCGGTTGCAACGGCTGGGAAGGTGGGAGTCAGCGCGACGCTTGCCGACGCAACTGCGAGGCTGCGGTCTAGGCGGATGTGGGAATGCTTTTCTTGAGGCATGGAAAACTCCCAAATATGTGGGATGAATTCTTGGCTCGATTGCCCCGCCAGGGGAAAATCGGACGTGCATTGCGGAGTCGCCAGAGCTGATTCGGAAGGGCGGGGTTGGGGTTGGCCAGCCCTGCGCTGCCGATGAGCCGGTAGCTGCACAATGTGTCAGGGGATTAGTCGGTTTGTATTGCGGGAAAGTTCCCGGGGCAAGTTACTAAAAATTATTTTGCGGCCCTGAACTGCAAGTATGTAGAACTTTCCAGAAAAGTTGAGTCGGGCGGGAATAACTTTGCCCCATAGTCCGTTGCATAGCATGACAAACATTGAGTCGGACGCACTCAAGTTTGCTTGACAGATTTTCTACGGCAATGCAGACTTGAGCGCGTAAGACTTAAGGGCAATTCTTTTACTCTTCTAGAAAGGTGTTCATCATGGGACGCGCTGTTGGTATTGACTTGGGTACGACGAACTCCTGTGTCTCCGTCCTCGAGGGCGGCGAGGCTCAGGTGATTGCGAACGCTGAGGGTTCGCGCACCACTCCGTCGGTGGTTGCATTTGCAAAGAATGGTGAGGTTCTGGTTGGCCAGTCCGCTAAGAACCAGGCTGTCACCAACGTTGATCGCACTATTCGTTCGGTCAAGCGCCACATGGGTACTGACTGGAACATCGAGATTGATGACAAGAAGTACACCCCGCAGGAGATTTCCGCTCGTACGCTGATGAAGCTGAAGCGCGACGCTGAGTCTTACCTGGGCGACGACGTTACTGATGCGGTTATTACCGTTCCGGCTTACTTCAACGACGCCGAGCGTCAGGCAACCAAGGAAGCAGGTCAGATTGCTGGCCTGAACGTTCTGCGCATTGTTAATGAGCCGACTGCTGCTGCACTTGCTTACGGCCTGGAGAAGTCCGACAAGGAGCAGACCATTCTGGTCTTCGACCTCGGTGGCGGTACCTTCGACGTCTCCCTGCTGGAGATTGGCGATGGTGTTGTTGAGGTTCGCGCAACTGCTGGTGACAACAAGCTCGGTGGCGATGACTGGGATCAGCGCATCGTTGACTGGTTGGTTGAGAAGTTCCAGTCCAGCAACGGCATTGACCTGACCAAGGACAAGATGGCTCTGCAGCGTCTGCGCGAGGCTGCTGAGAAGGCCAAGATTGAGCTGTCCTCCTCGCAGCAGGCATCTATCAACCTGCCGTACATCACCGTTGATGCTGACAAGAACCCGCTGTTCCTGGACGAGACCCTGTCCCGTACTGAGTTCCAGCGCATCACCTCCGATTTGCTTGACCGCACTCGTAAGCCGTTCCAGCAGGTCATTGCTGATGCTGATGTTGCGGTTTCCGACATTGACCACGTTGTGCTGGTCGGTGGCTCCACCCGTATGCCGGCAGTCTCTGAGCTGGTCAAGGAACTGACCGGTGGTCGTGAGCCGAACAAGGGCGTTAACCCGGACGAGGTTGTCGCAGTTGGTGCTGCTCTGCAGGCCGGCGTTCTGCGCGGTGAGGTCAAGGACGTGCTGCTGCTCGACGTTACCCCGCTATCGCTGGGTATTGAGACCAAGGGCGGTGTCATGACCAAGCTGATCGAGCGCAACACCACTATCCCGACCAAGCGTTCGGAGACCTTCACCACTGCTGAAGACAACCAGCCGAGCGTTCAGATTCAGGTCTTCCAGGGTGAGCGTGAGATGGCTGCTGCCAACAAGCTGCTGGGCTCTTTCGAGCTGGGCGGAATCGCTCCGGCACCGCGTGGTGTCCCGCAGATTGAGGTCACCTTCGACATCGACGCCAACGGCATTGTCCACGTCACCGCTAAGGACAAGGGCACTGGTAAGGAAAACACGATCACCATCCAGGACGGCTCCGGCCTCTCCAAGGAGGAGATCGACCAGATGATCAAGGACGCTGAGAAGCACGCTGACGAGGACAAGAAGCGCCGCGAGGAGCAGGAAGTCCGCAACTCGGCTGAGTCCATGGCTTACCAGACCCGCAAGTTCGCATCGGAGAACGAGGACAAGGTCTCCCAGGACATCCGCGACCGCGTTGAAGAGGCTGCCAAGGAAGTCGACGAGGCTCTGAAGGGCTCCGACATCGAGGCCATCAAGTCCGCCGTCGAGAAGCTGTCCACTGAGAGCCAGGAGATGGGTAAGGCTATCTACGAGGCTCAGGCAGCTGAGGGTGCAACCGCAGCCGAGGGTGCTGAGGCCGCTGACGCTGACGACAACGTCGTTGACGCTGAGGTCGTCGACGAGGATGAGAAGGACAAGTAAGAATGACTGACCAGGATCAGGGAAACCAGCCCACCCCGGAGGAGCCGGCCAACCTGGCCGATCAGGTCAACGAGGTCTTCGAGCAGGCCAAGCTTGACGACGACGTGGAGCCGGCGACCGAAAATGCCGCCGGCGACACCGCCGCGGAGGAAGCTGCAGACCCAGTTGCAGCCATCCAGCGTGAGTTGGATGAGCGTACGGAGGACCTGCAGCGCCTGTCGGCGGAGTTCGCAAACTACCGTCGTCGAGTTGACCGAGACCGTGAGGCCGAGCGCGTACAGGCAAAGGCAAAGCTGGCTGGAGAACTGCTGGTTTTGGCTGATGACCTCGACCGGGCTGAAGAGCACGGCGACTTGGCAGACGGCACCCCGCTGAAGGCTTTCGCGGATAAGTTCCGCGGCGTGCTGACCGCACAGGGTGTTGAGGAGTTTGGTGCTGCAGGAGAGGAATTCGACCCGGACATCCATGAGGCTGTCCAGGATCTCTCCGAAGGGGATGACAAGGTTCTAGCCAATGTGCTGCGCAAGGGCTACCGCATTAATGACCGTGTCATCCGTACGGCGATGGTAATCATCGGCGATCCGCAGTAGCGGAGACACAAGTGACGCAGATTTCTTTGAATTAGTTTTTTGAAAGGAGGAGATGCACCATGACTCAACGGGAATGGGCAGATAAGGACTATTACGCTGACTTGGGCGTCTCTAAGTCTGCGTCACTCGACGAGATTAAAAAGGCCTACCGCAAGTTAGCTCGGGAGAACCACCCGGATAAGAACCCGGGCAACAAGGCTGCTGAAGATAAGTTCAAGCGAATCTCCGAGGCATACTCGGTGGTCGGTGACGAGGACAAGCGCCGCGAATACGATGAGCTGCGTGCAGCGCTCGCAGGTGGTTTCCGATTCCCCGGTGCCGCAGGTGCCGGCGGAGCCGGTGCTGCCGGTGGACGTGGATTCGACTTCGACGTGTCGGATCTCTTCGGCGGAGGTGCCGGATTCGGTGGCAATGCTGGTGGTGCAGGTGGCCTAGGTGATTTCCTGGGCGGCTTCGTAAACCGCAATGGTGGCGCTGGTGCTGCCGGGCGGCAGAAGGCCCGCCGTGGTGCGGATGTGGAGACAGAGATTACGCTCGATTTCCGCGAGGCCGCCCAAGGTGTCACCATCCCGCTGCAGCTCACCAACCCGTCGCCATGCACGAACTGCAATGGTTCGGGTGCAGCGCCGGGAACCTCGCCGGTGACGTGCACGACCTGTCACGGTTCGGGGTATGTCAAGGAGCAAAAGGGGGCCTTCGGCTTCTCCAGTCCGTGTGCGGACTGTGGTGGCCAGGGCACTCGCATTGAGAATCCCTGCTCGCAGTGTAACGGCACCGGTGTGACCACCCGCCGTCGTACCATCACCGTTCGCGTCCCCGCAGGGGTGGTGGACGGCCAGAAGGTTCGTCTTGCTGGCCAAGGTGAAGCGGGACTGCGAGGGCGTCCGGCCGGTGACCTCTTTGTCACCGTTCATGTTCGCCCGGATGAAGTCTTCACCCGCAGCGGCAATGACCTTGAGGTCACGGTGCCGGTGAGCTTCGGCGAACTCGCACTCGGCGGCACCATTACTGTGCCGACGTTGGGTGACAAGATTCGCGTGCGTGTGCCGGCTGGCACAGCCGATGGCCGAACACTGCGTGTGCGCGGTCGGGGTATCCCAAAGCGCAATGGCACTCCGGGTGATCTGCTAGTGACCGTGCGCGTGAAGGTACCGACCAATTTGGATGACAATGCCACTTCGACATTGCGCTCCTACGTCGAAGCGGAGCGTGCTAGCGGGTTCAATCCTCGTGAGGGTTGGGCAGGTGCGAAGTAATGTCCGACAACACTGAGGTCTATGTTATTTCCGTAGCTGCGAATCTCGCCGGCATGCATGCGCAAACGCTGCGTAATTATGACCGACTCGGGTTAGTAACTCCGCAGCGCACCTCCGGCGGAGGTCGGCGCTACACTAAACGCGATGTGGCGCTGCTGCGTGAGATTCAGCGTCTGAGTCAGGAAGACGGCGTCAACCTGGCCGGTATTAAGGCCATCATCGACCTGACTGAGAGGGTGGATTCGCTTGAGCAGGAAAATGCAGAACTGAGAGAGCAGCTCTACCAGGCAAAGGCACAGGCTCGCCGCTCGCGTGGCGAACTGGTTCACGTCCCACGCTCTACGGCCGTGGTGATGTGGGAGCCGCGCACGCGGCGCGGGCGCAGAGGTGATCGTGTTGGGGAGGATAACCCACACGGGTGATTGAACGGACTAAGCAGCGTCGGCTGCTTAGTCCGTTTTCTCTTGGCTTGTTAATTTGGGCCGCGGATAAGCAACTGTTGATCTGAGACGCCGGTCAGCTATCAGTTAGCCACCGGTTGGTCTCGCGGGTGAAAACTTCATCGTCAAAGTAGTGTTCGATGTGTGGGTTGTCCTGAACGTGCCGATACTTTTGAGGAATATCCTGCACGGGAGTGACCATGAATTCGGCCAAGTCTCGCATGGACAGGCCACGCTCACTCAGGTTGAGTGTGTATGCGCCGAAGTCTTTATCCGCCGGGTTTTTCCCATGAATCCCCAGTTCGGCAGGAATACGAATGGGGTCCATCGGGGACGTCGCCACCGCCACACGGTGGCTATTTTCATATTCGGGTCGGGCTGTACCGTCCGGCTTGAGCAGTTTCATGTCGTTTGCACGCTCCAGTCCAGGGCCAACACCTGGCGGAGCTATGAGCAGCACCCTATCCGCGTAGAGGCCACTACCAAGAGAGGCCTGCGAGACCACCGTCGCCCCATAGCTATAGCCGGCGACAACGTGCCGCTGAGTAGGAGACTGGGCATGGGCGGTAGTGCCACCGGCAATTACAGTGTCACCGCTATCGACACCACCGGAACACTCAATCAAACCGGCTTGCAAGTGCTGCAGCCGCTCTGCAGCAAAATTGTGATACTCGGTGCGTATGGCCTCACGGAGGTTGGGTGGCGCGTCATAGGAAAACAACACCACCGCCACATCCTCCGGATCTTCACCGGCGGCGTGGAAGGTCGCGGCTACACGCTCGAACTGCCTGCCAGCGTCCTCCGCGCTAGAGCTGGTACCGGGGACGAGAGTGATCACAGTCGATGCTCGCTCAACGTCACCGAACGCAATCGCAGAATGTCCAGGCGAGGACTCCAATAGTTGTCCAGGAGGCAGCCCCAAAGCCCTGGCGCGAGCGGACAAGGCGGCATCTATCTCTGATAGCGGGCTACTCGAATACGCCCCAGCCAATCCGCTCCCAACTTCCAAGTCCCAACCACCGTCAATCCCTTTGTCGCTAGTGATGCCAGTACCACTACCAGCCTGCGATCGCTGCAATCTACCCGAGCCACTAGCTCCGCTTGCCGCCAGTGGTGAAAGAGCTGAGATTGCGCCCGCCGCCTTCTCATCGAGTCGGTTGAGTTCAGCCAAGGCCGACTGAATCCGAAGCTGCGAGGTTGCACGCCATTCGGCCATGGTGAAAGGCCCGGAAGGAATTTTGGGATGAACGAGGCTGCGCGCAATCGTAGACAGCATGCCCTCCGGCGGAGTCACCGCACCAGAAACCAGATTCACCTGAAACCCCAGGTTGGTTGCCTGGTTTACCGCGTCGGTAAGTTCGCGGATGACGTCGTTAAGCATGGCGGCGGTATCGCTGCAGCAGGCGGCGAGACGTTCGAGCGCTACGCTGCTCCGGCGCAGACGCGTGGAGCTGCGGGTGACAGAAGCCTCGGCGGCGCTGCGGTTGTCGCCGGCGAAGTCATCCTCTGAAAGCGCGTTGAGTGCGCCCTGGGAACTGTCGGCGGAATCGGTGAGGGCGCGCGCCCCGGAACGCAGCGCCCGGGCGAGGATCTCCAGCGAATCCACACGCCACAGCAGCGCTTCGCCTACCGTGACCATGACGGCTTTTCCAAGGCGGCGGACTGGTCATGCTCGTGCGCGAGAGCGCTGACCGCGAGGGCATCGGCAGCCTGCGCAATAACGTCGATGTTTGTGCACGCGGCAAGCAATGATTCCGACCACTTCCCACAAGTAGTGGAGGCAGCGGGGACAATCCGTGAGCCGGGCAAGGCAGAGGTGAGGTCGGCACTTCCCGGGGCAGCTGCGACGATGGTGGAAAGACCATCAATACGAGTGGAAATCTGCTGGTAAGAGCGGCTTAAGGCGGATAGTTGAGCTGGATTGACTGTGATGTGTTCGGCCATGTTTTTGATTCTGCTGGGTGGCGAAAGGCAGCGGAAGAGCATCTTCAGCGAACTGTGGATAACTCTGAGCGATAGCAACGCACGGCGACGTCCTGTGGATAACTTCAGGACAGTCAATCCGGGGTAGTCGGTAGCATTTAGGCATGCGTATTGCACTGGCTCAGTTAGAATTGTCAGCATCGGTTGAAGAAAATCTAGACGCAGTGAAGGAGACCATCGCGCGGGCGGTACAGGAAAATGCCGATTTGGTAGTCTTCCCCGAGGCCACGATGAAGGCGTTCAATTCCGGTCGTCTTGACGTGGTGGCGGAGTCCAGCAGCGATAAGTTCGTAGCGGAGATCTCGCAGGCCGCTCACGTTGCTGGAATCAGCGTGGTGGTCGGCATGTTCCGCCCGGCAGATGAGGTGGAGCGCGACGGTAAGACGATGCACCGCGTCTTCAATTCGCTGCTCCTGGCTTGGCGTGATGAGGACGGCCCCGGTGTCGAGTTCTACGACAAGCTCCACCTCTTCGACGCTTTCGGGTTTCGCGAATCCGATACCGTCGCGCCGGGCAACGCGCACGTGGTGTGTGATGTCCCGCTTGCCGACGGATCGTCGGTCGCCCTCGGCCTTGCGACATGCTTTGACATCAGGTTTCCGGAGCAATTCATTCAACTGGCCAACCTGGGTGCGGAGGTCATCGCGCTGCCTGCATCGTGGAATGATGGTCCGGGCAAGGTGACGCAGTGGCAGACCCTGGTTTCGGCACGTGCCTTGGACAGCACTTGCGTGATCGCGGCCGTTGATGCGGCACGGCCTGGTGGAGCGAAGGCTGCAGGCAAGGATGAGGGGCCGACCGGCGCGGGGCACTCTATGCTGGTCAATGCGGACGGTGGGGTTATTGCTTCGGCGGGCTACAGCCCGCAGTTGCTTGTCGCCGATGTTGATATAGCGGAGGTGGAACGGATTCGCCGCTCGATTCCGGTGCTGGAAATTCGCGATCAGGGCTAGCTGGGAAGCAATGAAGAGGGGCGAGCCGAGCTGAAAGCAGGAGTGGGGAGCGAAGATTGCGGGATATTAGCCTATAGTTCTACCGATTCGGGCGAAGTCCTTTATATTTCTAATCATGCTGCTCCACATCCTCTGGGTCATTGGAATTACGGCCGAAGGCGTCACCGGCGCACTAGCGGCCGGTCGAATGCGCATGGATCTCTTTGGGGTTTCAACAATTGCGTGCATGACTGCTATCGGCGGTGGTACCCTGCGAGATGTCATTCTCGGCCACTATCCGTTGGTGTGGGTTGCAAGCCCACAATATTTGCTGGTTATCGTCGGTGCAGCACTGATCACGGTGCTGTTGGCTGACTTCCTGATGAAGCACTTCCGAGTCGTGTTCTTGGTCGCTGACGCGATCGGTTTGTCGGCGTTTTCCATCATTGGTGCCCGCGTGGCCATGGAGATGGGGCACGGTGTCATCATCGCTATTGTCGGCGCCGTTCTTACCGGTGCGTTTGGAGGTGTGCTCCGCGACCTGATGTGTGACCGCGTCCCGCTGGTGTTCCAAAAGGAGCTCTATGCCTCCATCGCAGTCGTCGCGGCGACGCTTTACTACGTGCTCGACATGGTTGGCCTGCACGAGAGCATCAACATTATCTGCGCTGTACTGTCGGCGCTGTTCATTCGACTAGCGGCGCTGTGGCGTGGCTGGTCGCTGCCGGTATTTGACTACCAGGGGCGCGATTAAAAAACTCCCGCACCAAGAAAACCTGGTGCGGGAGTTTTTTAATCGCGCTAGCGGCTACCTAGAGGCGCCCACAGGCACAGATGCACAGCGAAGCGCAGATGCAAAGCAGACGATTAGGAAATCGAAGCCTCGTAGATGCCCTTGACGGACTCAGCCATGGTTGCGTTGAACTCTTCATCGGACTGCTGAGCGGACAGGCCCTCAGACAGTGCACGGGAGAAGGAAGCAATCATGCCGTGGTTGCGGGACAGGCGCTCGTTGGCGTCCTCGCGCTCGTAGCCACCGGACAGGGCAACGACGCGCATGACCTTAGGGTGCTCAATCAGCGGCTTGTAAAGGTCATCCTTGGTGGGGATGGAAACCTTGATCATGACCTTCTGGTCATCAGCCAGGTCATCCAGGCCGGCGAGCAACTCGCGCAGGACAATGTCCTCAGCCTCTGCCTTGTCAGCAGCGTTGATGTCGACCTCCGGCTCCAGAATCGGAACCAGACCGTGGGACAGAACCTGCTTGCCGAACTCGAACTGCTGAGCAATGTTGGCCTTGATGCCCTCTTCGTTTGCCTCAGCAATGAAGGAACGCATCTTGGTGCCGAAGATGCCCTTAGCGACAGCGCGCTCCAGCAGCTCATCCAGGCCCGGGCACGGCTTCATAAGCTGAACGCCGTTTTCCTTGTCTGCCAGGCCCTTGTCGGTCTTCAGGAACGGGACGATGCCCTTCTTTTCCCACAGGTACTGAGCGGTCGGGATTCCCTCAATGTCGCGATCCATGGTCTGCTCGAAGAGAATCGCGCCAATAATCTGCTCAGAGTTGAAGGACGGGGAAGTGATGATGCGGGTACGCATCTCGTGAACCAGGTCGAACATTTCATCTTCGTTCGAGTACTGATCCTCGTTGATGCCGTACAGGCGCAGAGCCTTCGGGGTAGATCCACCGGACTGGTCGAGAGCGGCGATGAAGCCCTTGCCCTCAGTCATCTGACGTGCCTGCTCGATGTTCATTCGAGTCCTTTCGTGAGAATGAAGGAATGTCACCTACCAGGGTAACCAAAACAGTATGAGTGCGCTGCCCGCCCATCACTCACATGGGGGAAGTCGAATCAGGCTGGAGTGCGCTGGTGAGGGCGTTGGGCGGTGTGTCGGAGTGTGTCCGCACGTGGTTTCTGGAGCTCTCCAATGTTTTCTAGTGCTTTCCGGTGCGCTACTGCGCTTAACGACGCTGCCGAGCGCAATCCTTTTCGCTGTGGGTGTGGCGTGAATCACAGGATGAAATTGTAAAATTTGAAGTTGAGTGGAACAGGCTCAAGGCTGAATACGTTATGGGTAGTGAATGACAAAGTTGAGTCAAAGGGGCGCAAGTTATGAGTTTTACACCAACAACTAAGACTGGAGAAGTTCTCCAGGAAGCTATGAAGGCCGCTACCAGCGCAGGTAATCCGGATATCCGGCCTGGGCACATTCTGGTAGCGCTGCTGGAGCAAAAGGAGGGTATTGCGGCTCCGCTGCTTGAGGCAGCGGGTGTTAATCCTTCCGGGGTTTTGACCCGCGCTAAGGAGCTGGTCGCTGGGTACCCGTCGGCAAGCGGGGCGAATATGGCGAACCCGCAGTTTAATAGGGATGCTGTTAATGCGCTGAACGCTGCGGAGGAGCTGGCGGGTGAGCTTGGAGACGAGTATGTCTCCACGGAAATTCTGCTTATCGGTGTAGCAACTGGCCAGTCGGAGGCGGCAACTGTGCTGCAGTCGGCGGGCGCTACTGCCGAGGCATTAAAGGGCGCGCTGACTAGCGTGCGTGGATCGAGGAAGGTTACAACGGAAAATCCAGAAGAGCAGTACCAGGCTCTGGAAAAGTATGCGACGGACTTAACCGCGCGGGCACGTGAGGGCAAGATTGACCCAGTTATTGGCCGCGATGCGGAGATTCGTCGCGTGGTTCAGGTCCTAAGTCGTCGCACCAAGAACAACCCTGTGCTCATTGGTGAGCCGGGCGTTGGTAAGACGGCCATTGTAGAAGGGCTCGCACGCCGCATTGTTGCAGGTGACGTGCCGGAATCCCTGAAGGGCAAGACGCTGATGAGCCTGGATCTAGGTTCCATGGTCGCCGGTGCGAAGTACCGCGGTGAGTTCGAGGAGCGCCTGAAGGCGGTTCTGGACGAGATTAAGGAATCCGACGGTCAGATTATTACCTTCATCGACGAGATTCACACCATCGTTGGCGCTGGTGCCACAGGTGATGGCTCGATGGATGCGGGCAATATGATTAAGCCGATGCTGGCTCGTGGTGAGTTGCGCCTGGTCGGTGCGACGACTCTGGATGAGTACCGCAAGTACATCGAGAAGGATGCTGCGCTGGAGCGTCGTTTCCAGCAGGTCTTTGTCGGTGAGCCGAGCGTTGAGGACGCCATTGGCATTCTGCGTGGCCTGAAGGAACGCTACGAGGTCCACCACGGTGTTCGTATCCAGGACTCCGCGCTAGTCGCGGCAGCAACGCTGTCGGATCGCTACATCACATCCCGCTTCCTGCCGGATAAGGCTATCGACCTGGTGGATGAGGCCGCATCGCGTTTGCGTATGGAGATTGACTCCTCGCCGGAGGAAATCGACTCCGCGGAACGTATTGTGCGCCGCCTCGAAATCGAGGAAATGGCCCTGGAGAAGGAAACTGACATCGCGTCGAAGGAGCGTCTGGACAAGCTCCGTGAGGAACTTGCAGATGAGCGTGAGAAGCTCAACGCTCTGAAGACTCGCTGGCAGAACGAGAAGTCCTCGATTGATGATGTTCGCTCCGTTCGCGAAGAGCTCGATGCCCTGCGCACTGAGTCCGAAAAGGCTGAGCGCGAAGGTGACTACGGGCGCGTCGCAGAGCTGCGTTACGGGCGCATTCCTGAGTTGGAGAAGAAGCTGGAGACCGCCGAGGAATCGGTCGCTGACGCAGAGGAAAACTCCATGCTCAAGGAGGAGGTCACGCCTCAGGAAGTCGCTGAGGTTGTCTCCGCCTGGACGGGTATCCCGGCTGGCAAGATGATGCAGGGCGAAACCGAGAAGCTACTGGAAATGGAGCGCAACCTCGGCCGTCGCGTCGTTGGTCAGAATGCCGCTGTGGAGGCTGTCTCCGATGCTGTCCGCCGTTCGCGTGCGGGTGTTGCCGATCCGAACCGTCCGACTGGTTCCTTCCTGTTCCTCGGTCCAACTGGCGTTGGTAAGACGGAGCTGGCCAAGGCGCTGGCGGAGTTCCTCTTCGACGATGAGCGTGCGATGGTTCGCATCGATATGTCCGAGTACGGCGAGAAGCACTCTGTCGCTCGTCTGATTGGTGCCCCTCCCGGATACGTCGGCTACGACGCTGGCGGTCAGCTCACCGAGGCTGTTCGTCGCCGTCCGTACACCGTCGTGCTTTTCGACGAGGTTGAGAAGGCTCACCCGGACGTGTTCGATGTGCTCCTGCAGGTGCTCGATGAGGGGCGCCTGACTGATGGTCAGGGTCGAACCGTGGACTTCCGAAACACGATTCTGATTCTCACCTCCAACCTCGGTGCTGGTGGTACGCATGAACAGATCATGGATGCGGTCAAGATGGCCTTCAAGCCGGAGTTCATCAACCGTCTCGACGATGTAGTGATCTTCGATCCGCTGACCTCCGAGCAGCTGCGCGGCATTGTGGACATTCAGGTTCGCAACCTGGCGGAGCGTCTGGCTGCACGTCGTCTGGTGCTGGATGTCTCCGATGGGGCACTGGATTGGCTGTCGGAGCGCGGCTACGACCCGGCCTATGGTGCCCGTCCGCTGCGTCGCCTGGTGCAGAAGGCAATCGGCGATGAGCTGGCACGTCGACTGCTCGCGGGCGATGTTCGCGATGGTGACCGAGTAGAGGTTACGGTTGCTGACGATGGGGAGTCGCTGAAGGTTGTCGGCTATGGCGAGGACGGCGTAGCCCGGGTCTAGGGCGCCCAATCCTCAGGGCGATACCTGTTCAGCAGGCTGTCCGTTTGTTGGGGCGGTTTGGGAGATTTTTCTCCTGAACTGCCCCTTTTTTGTGCTTTTGTTGTCCGGGCTTATGTCCCTTGCGGCCGATCGCGTGGGCTTGTTGCATTCCGGTCGGCCTGGGGTGCGCCGGTATAGTGCGCAAATATGACTAACTTTCAGTGGCGACCAGCGACAGACTCCGACCGCCCCTTCATTGCCTGGATGGACGAACTAACGGAAACGTTCGGAGATGAAAGTCAGCCACTGCCGGAAGATTATGTAGTCACGAGGCGCCAATACGTCGACCAATGGGATGCGAGTCAGGGCGGGGTTATCCTTTTCGCCACTTCGCTTGACGACGCTGACCTCGAGTCGCTCAGTAGCGACATGACCCGCACTGACCCATTTGAGCCGAGAGTTTCTCGCGAGGTCGCCTACAGCGCGGCCGCCATTAAGGCGGAATGGTTGGAGCGCGGGGATTCGTCGTCAAGCGAAGAATGCGAGGGCTATGAAGTGCCGGTGGGGGGCGGCCTGGCTGCGTACGTTTACGAAGGACGATCCGGGGTACGGTTTTGTGGAAAATGGGATTCCTGAAGTAGCGATTGCGCTGCGTCCGGGTGTGGTCGGACGCAGGCTGTCGCAGCCGATGATTGCGGGGCTTCTTGAGTATGCGCGTGAGCTGGGGTACCCGGGGGTTAGTCTGGCTGTCCATGATGCCAACCCGCGGGCGGCGAAAGCTTATGTGAAGGCGGGGTTTGAGCTAGTGGGGCGCTCGAGCTTCCCGGACCACGATGTGATGGTGGTGCGGTTTTAGGCTTTCGGGTGCAGTTCTTTTTTTTTGGGGGGGCGGGTTGGTCGGGTTTTTAGGGCGGATGGTGGGGTATTCAAGCTCTGGAAGCGCGGCAGTGTTTCGGAAAAAGATTCGAAAAAGTTGGCTGAGGGGTTGTGGGGTGCCGAATGGGTGTGCGATAATGTGGGGGAGGGAAATTAGTTAGTCCATTTGGGGATTCGGATTGCTAGCGTTTTAAAAAGGGGGTGGGGGAAATGTCTACACCATCGGTGCCAAATGGCAGTGGACCGCTTTCGACATCTCAGGTTTTAGATGCGGTTGCGCAGTTTGAAGCTCTGTCGACAGTCATCGTAGAGAACTTCGAAGTACTTGCGCCGGATCATGCGCACGATGCATATAAGTCGATTGAGAAAGCGCGAAAACGACTCGCAGTAATTGATGCGACTTATGTGGAGACCATGAAGGGGCGGATGCCCAGCGCGGAGCATCGAAAGATTGCGTGGCTAGCGCAGGAGATGCGAATCTCGCGAGCAGAAGCGAGGCAGCGTATCAACGTCGTAGGGCGCCTGAGTAGGAATGTTGATCCGTTTGCTCCGGCGAATGAGGATGTGCGAATGCCGAACCTTCGTCAGAAAGTTGAGGAAGGTGTTGTCGGTGCGGATGCTGTTTCGAAGATTGACAAAGCCGTTCGTGAGCTGCCGGCAACGGAGCATGCACAGCTGTCTAGGCTGCTGGACAAGCACATTGCAGATTTAGTGGACAAAATCCGTGTTGATGATCTCAATAAATTGCCGAACCGCCTGCGAGCGATGTTGGGGGTTGATGACCCGTATACGGATGAGGACCGCGCTCGGAAACGAAGCCTAAAAATCGGTGCTCAGGGGCCGGACGGCATGAGCCGGTTGAGCGGTGTGGTTACGCCTTCGTTTGCAGCGGTGCTCAAAAGGCTGCAGGCGGATCATGCGAGCCCTGGCGGGTTACTCGAAGAAGGTGCCGATGACCAGAGGAATCCGGAGCAGCGTTTTCATGATGCCGTGGAAGCGGCGGTGAATGGGGGTTTTCAACCAGGCGGTGACCTTCAGCCGGCGCGGGGGACGACATCGGTGGTCACCGTCGCGCATATCGCAGATGTGGCAGCGCTAGCTGGAGTCTCCTTGCCTGATGGGAAAGATTTTGTACTTCCTGGATCGGGCAAAGCGGTCTCTGATGCGGGAGTGCGAATTTCCATTAGTCAGGCCGTGCAACAGATGGTTGATAGAAATTCGTTCCTCCAAGTCTTGGGGAATGAGGGACAGACCTTGTACTTTGGTCGGTCCCGCAGGCTGGGGACTTTGCCACAGTATCTGGCCCTTCTTGGAGAGGAAGGAGGCTCCTCCGCGCCGGGCATGGGCACTCCGGGAGCTATGTGTGATGTTCACCATGTGAAGTCGTGGTCTTCCGGTGGTGGCACTGATCTGGATAATCTCACGTTGGTTGATCCGGGTACGCATCGAAAGATCGATGATGCTCGATGTGATGAAAATGCTTGGTGGACGCTTCGGCCGGATGAGGTGCCGGAGATTCTAGGAACTGACGAAGGGGACGAGGGTAGTGGGGAGTGCGAGCCGGCCTCTACTAATCGTGTGGTCTGGGTGGCCCCGAAAGGCAAGGAAGGAAACCGAAAAGCGGAATCCAATGAGGACCCCGATACGTTCGATAGTCCGGGGCGCTGGTTGCGTCGTAAAGCGCGAGAGAAACGGGCGGGGGACACAGCGGATGGCAATGGCGAGACGGGACAGGATCCCGGTGGGTAGTCGGGTAGGGAGCGGGGTCCTGGCTTAGAGGCTGATCTTCCGTTTCGTAGTCAGCTTTGCATTAATGAAGCGGTTGAGGAAAGGGGCACCGACGCTGGCGGCATAGTGCAGCAGTTTTGTCGGCAGGCTGACGGGGAAGTCAGCCTTAGTAATCGTGCCCTGTTTCTGGTTGATGCAGTCGACGATTGCGTTGGCGACATCAGCTGGTGTGATGCGAATACCCATGCGCTTGGTGCCGTCAGTGCTGACATTTTCGAGCAGAGACGTCAACAACTCCGACGGTTTAGCCGCAGGAAAGCAGTTTTTCTGCGGTGGCACGGCCGATTCCATGGCCTGCGTTTGAGATGAAAACGGCCAGGTGGGCAGCATCTTCAGACATCTTCCCGAGCTCCTAGTTTTAATAACGTACATATCGCGCTACCAAGTCAATCGATTTAGAATCCAGGATTATGACAACATCCATCTCGGTACAAGAGCTTCGTGACAAGATTGCCGGTGGCGGTCGCATCGTCGTCGTTGACGCACGCTGGTCGCGCGCTAAAAAACCATATGACTCCTACGCTACGGCTCACATCCCTCTGGCCGTGTTTTGTGATCCCGAGTTGGATCTAGCGGGTGTTCCCAGCCGAGAAGCTGGTCGCAACCCGCTGCCGGATATCGAGCGTGTGCGCGATGCCGTCCGTCGTTGGGGAGTCCGCTCGGAGCATCTGGTGATCGTCTACGACGCGGGCGATGGGCTGTTCGCGTCACGTGCTTGGTGGATTCTGCGCTGGGCGGGTCTGGAGAATGTGCGTGTCCTCACCGGCGGGTTAGCTGCTTGGGAAGCAGATGGAAACGAGACTGCCTTCGGTCCCGGCAATCTGCCGCAGCCTGGAACGATTGCGGTGAGCGAGGGCAATATGCCTGTTGCCAGCCTCGACGACGTACGCACCTGGTCTGAACGTGGAATTTTGGTGGATGCGCGTGAGCCCAGCCGCTTTGAAGGCCGCAGTGAGCGCGTCGATCTGCAGGCAGGTCACATCCCGGGTGCCGTGAACCTGGCGGCTCGCAGTCTGCAAAATGCCGACGGCTCCTTCCTGCCTGTTGAGCAGCTCCGTGAGCGCTTTGCCTCCGTCGGTATCGAAGCCGGTCGTAATGTAGCGGTCTACTCCGGTTCCGGTCTTCATTCCTCACTGTTCATTCAGGCCATGGAAGAAGCGGGCATTACTGACGCCTCGCTGTATGTCGGAGGCTGGTCCCAGTGGGCTGGCGATCCGAGCCTGCCTATCGTCCGTTTCTAAGCGGCGCCGGACTCGCATGCGTCCGGGGCAGGGCGACCGCCCCCAGGGAACCCCTGATGTGTCGTCCATGTGGATATTTCCCCTCGCCCTTACGGTTCTAGAGAGTCCTGTACGCTCTCGCCTCGGGCATTGGCATTGCGCCAGACGGGGGACGGCATATTGTCGCTGACCAAATAGAACGGCTTCTGGCTTAAGCTAGGAGATTAATGATTCCCCTAGTATTCACCCTCGCAGCGATCCTCATCATCGCCGCAGTCGCGCTGTTCGTTGTCGACCGCCGCCGTCGCAGCACAAGTGAGACTGCTGTGGCGTCTCCTTCGTCGCCATCGCTTTACGACGAGCCCTCGGACTCCGCCGGCGAAGTAACCGGTGTGGCGGCAGAAGATGTTGTGCCCGAACAGCCGGATTCTTCAGAGCAGGGCAGCTCTGAGACAGCTTCTGTGGTGAGACCGAATGTCGCAGCTGATGCTGACTCTGAGGTTGTCGCTGAGACTGATGGTGCCGCTGAAGTTGACCCTGAAACTGAGTTTTCGACGACAGAACTGGGTACTTCAGCTGGGCAAATGATGCCGGCGGAGCCTGAATCTGTCTCGGGAATCGAACCGGCGGCCCCTGCCGAAATGTCCGAAGCAACAGAAAACTCGGGGGCTTCCGAAACATCGGGAACAGCAGCTGACCTGAATGCGGGAACGGACGGGACTCTCCGAAGTGACGCGGAGTCCGGCGCGGAGTTTGGCACAGGGTCTGGCGCGGAGTCAGCCGAGTCAGTGACTGCCGAAGATACTGATACCGTGGATGAGCCCGAGACAGGTTTAGTGGGCGACACCAGTGCCACAGAGGCCAACAGCACCACCGCTGCTGACGCTCGCACTGGAACTGTTGACGGTACAGAATTCCAGGCTGCGTCGGTCGAAAATACCGAGACCGGCGAAGTGCCGCAATCATCCGATTTTGCGGCGCACGCCCAGGCCACTCAGGTCACCCAACCCGCCCAGCCCAAAGAGCCCACCCAGCCCGCGCAACCGCAGCGCGCCCAGCAGAAGTCAGTGGTTCCTGTCCGTCGACGTATCAGCGGTCGCCGGGTGCGTCACTTGCGGAAGGCCTGGGCGCAGGAACGTAATTCTGTCTACAACCGTGTGGACCATGAGCTGCCGTCGTACTGGCAGCGCACGCCAGACGGCGATGCCAAGGCCGTGGTCTCCGGTTTCGCCTTTGGCCGGGAAATGCACCTCGCCGATGTCGGTGGCATCACCACCATCGCCATCCGCCGCTCTGTATCCAGCGATGAGGTTTTCGAGCTGCGCCGCAGCGGCGGCACGACGCTGCCTCACGTAGCCACCGAAGCCGGCCTGGTAGTCGCAGCTACCGACCCAGAGCTCATTCATCGCATCTTCGACGACCGTGCAACCCGCATACTTGCCGACGTGCACCCGGCCATTACCCGCATGTGGTCCGAAAACTCCTGGTCCTTGGCTCAGCTGATTGATAATTCAGTGCCAGAGGACTGGGACGGTGCACTGGCATCGCTGTCGGACTTCTCCGACATTGCGCGCAGGTTGCCACCGGCGGAAGGCGAAACTGTCGCTCCGGACACAAATCAGTGGGATCCCACTCGTTTGCAGCTCACCGAGCAGTCCGTTGACTCTGGTTCCTTGATTTCGGATGGAACCGGGCGTGGGCACTTGCACGCGGTACCAGACCAGCGTCGCAACGGTTCTGCTAACCACGAATCGCAGGATCTCAGCTCACAGAACGGGCATGCCCAGAGTCACAGCGCGCAGAATAGCAAGGGCGAAGAGCCGCTGGACGTTGAGGAAATTGTTTACGCAGATTCTCCTTCGTCCTCGTCTGCTGCCACCGTGGATGCAACCACGGATGATTCGCAGTGGTCGTCGCAAAGCAATGCACAACCCACGGTGGTGCAGGCGATTGACGGCTCGTCGTGGCGCCCTACGCGGGATATACCGCTTGATTCGACGGCGCTGCCTTCGCGGTCAACGGCACGAAAGATGGGTGCAAACGTTGGTGAGTCGGAGGACATTGGGGATTCTGGCCAGCAGATTCCTGCGCTTGGTGAGGATCCCGAACATAGCCGAATGCGCTCGAGCCGGGGACGTGTAGTGCGATCAAATGTGAAGCCCGCCAGTATTTTTACCGACGCCGCCCCAGACCTCGACAGCAGCGACAGCCCCACCGAATCTGTATCCGAGGACAAAGGCGCAACCCCTGATTCCGCGGACGAGTAGAACCAGACATATCCTTGAGCACACAGTCGTTTATTTAGGAGACAACCTCAGATGAGCACCCACACGAGCAATGTCAATCAGGAGAAGCTGCAGCGTTTGGCCGAGCTGGTCAAGGAGCTGGCGGTTGTCCATGGCAAGGTCACGCTGTCGTCTGGACGTGAGGCTGACTACTACGTTGACCTGCGCCGCGCCACCCTACATCATGAGGCCTCGCGCCTGATTGGTTCCCTGCTACGGGAGCTCACTGCCGACTGGGACTACGCGCACGTCGGTGGTCTGACGCTTGGCGCGGATCCGGTGGCCACCTCTGTCATGCACGCCGAAGGACGTCCGATTGATGCCTTCGTAGTACGCAAGGAAGCCAAGAAGCACGGCATGCAGCGCCGCATTGAGGGGCCGGACATTGTGGGCAAGAAGGTCCTGGTTGTTGAGGACACCACCACGACGGGCAACTCGCCGCTGACCGCCGTAGCTGCCCTACGCGAGGCCGGCGCCGAGGTTGTCGGTGTAGCCACTGTGGTTGACCGCGCGACGGGCGCCGACGAGGTCATCAAGGGTGAAGGCCTGGAGTACCGTTACCTGCTCGGTTTGGATGACTTGGGCCTGGCCTAAGAATCTGAGCGCTAGAGCTTTTACCGAGCCTCACTCAACTCACTGAGCCTCACCCAGCTCACCCGCCCCAACGCAGTCCCACGAAAGAGGAACATCCCCATGACTACCAAGCGTGCAGGACTCTTGTCCAAGCTCACTACGACCAAACTCCCCGGCACCAAGGAAACCGTCGCTGACATGTTTGTGCGTCGCACGGGCGAGGGCCTCGGCGCACTCACCGGTATCGCCAGCGCGAGCTCCGACACCCGCCGTGCCCCGGAACGCGCCGGCTACATTGCCGCCAGTGCGGTCAACGTTGTCTCCAGCGCCTTCGGCTGGGAGACTCCACGTCGAGTTTCCAAGACTGTCCTCATGCCACTGTTAGCGGCCAATGTTTGGCGCCGTCGCCACGAGACGTCTCGCTTCACGACGACCACCCTGCTCATCGGCCTCGCCGGCGGTTGGTTGGGCGACTTGATTCTCATGCCGAACAAGCCGAACCTGAACCGCGGTTCTGTGCCGTTCGCAGTTAACCAGGTTGCCTACCACGTGCTGCTGTGGCGTGCCGGAGCTCGCATTAGCGCGCTGCGTGCTGCCATTCGCTTCCCACTGTGGGCTGGTTCGGTACCGCTGGTCGGTGCTGTAAAGCCAGAGGCGCTGCCCGCTGCAGTTGGATACGGTCCGCTGCTGGCCGTGACTTCTGCACTGGCCGATGACCCGGTACTGCTGGAGGGGGCCGGTGCTGTCGGAACTGATGAGCAGACCGGCCTGCCGATTGCCGATGCCACCTACGGCCTAGGTCACGGTGGCAACCTGTTCCTTATCTCCGACACGCTACT
Source organism: Corynebacterium sp. HMSC063A05 (assembly GCF_001809695.1). Taxonomy (NCBI): domain Bacteria; kingdom Bacillati; phylum Actinomycetota; class Actinomycetes; order Mycobacteriales; family Corynebacteriaceae; genus Corynebacterium; species Corynebacterium sp. HMSC063A05. Next base: position 181,485 of record NZ_KV798502.1, read on the forward strand.
GATGGCTCGAAAGATGTTTGCGGAGGAGGGCGTCGTCGGCAAGCTTCTGAATGCTGCAGTGATGGACACCTACACCATGGCGCAGTTGTTCCTGGTCGAGGGGCTGTTGACTCTTGACCGCGCCTGAGCCCGGGAAGGGGCCGACGGAGTGGTTTGAGGCTCGTGTCGGGGTGGGGCCGTGGGAGCAGGAGCACCCGAACGAACCTCGGCCGACCGGCCCAGAATACGATGAGCAGCTTTTGGATGAGGGCGACCGACGCAATGTCGTCGATGCTTACCGCTACTGGACGATGGAGGCTATCGTCGCGGAGCTGGATAAGCGTCGTCATCCGTTGCACATCGCCATCGAGAATTTTGAGAATGACTCCAACATCGGCACCGTGGTACGCACCGCAAATGCCTTCCTGGTGGAGGCCGTGCACATCGTGGGGCGCAAGCGTTGGAATCGTCGCGGCGCGATGGTGACTGACCGCTACCAGCACTTGCTGCACCACGAGACGGTGTCGGAGGTCATTAGCTGGGCGCGCGAGCATGACCTGGCTGTGGTGGCCGTGGACAACGTGCCGGGCTCCGTACCCATCGAAACCGTTGAGTTGCCCGAGCGTTGTCTTTTGCTCTTCGGCCAGGAGGGGCCGGGAGTGACTGAAGAAGCACAGCAGGCGGCGGACCTGACGGTGTCGATTGCCCAATTTGGATCGACGCGTTCGATAAATGCGGGGGTAGCGGCGGGTATTGCCATGCACTCTTGGATTCGTACTCATGCAGACATCACCGCGGCCTGGTAATTGTCTGCTTAGGTGTTTTATTTCGAAAGGCTGTTTTAGAGCTGTTTCACAGCCGTTTTAAGGAGAGCCAGTGGTTCTAAAAATGTCGCGTCCGGAGGCCGAAACGTGGGCCTATCGCGCGGACGTGGCTGAGCAGGCGATTCGCAACCGTCATGCGGCGAAGCTGTGGGGTCTTCCGGGCACGAATCTGGCAATGGCTTCCTGGCCCGCGCCGCTGCGACATAAGGTCTTCATCAACTGGCATTACTGGTGGCAGGCGCAGTATCTCGACTGTCTGGTAGACGCAGCCAAGCGCGTGCCCTCTAAGGAGAAGTACCGCGCTATCCGCCAGACCACTCGGGGTATCCGCATTCGCAACCTCACGCTGCTGACCAAGAACAAGTACTATGACGATCGCGCGTGGATGGCGTTGGCGCTCGGGCGTGCCGACGCTGTCCTCGGCGCATCGGTGCCCAAGAAGACGACAGCGCGGCTGATTTCATGCTTGGGCGATGGTCGGCAGGAGTCCACGGGTGTGCTGCCGTGGCGTGAGCAGGACCTCTTTTTCAACGTCCCCTCGAACGGTCCTGCAGCCATCGCTCTGGCCCGGGCTGGTCGTATCAAGGAGGCAGAGGAACTTATCGACTGGGTTTACGCCAACCTTTTGGCGGACTCAGGTCTGCTCTACGACGGCATTCGCTTGTCCATGGCAGGTGCCGTGGTGCAGAAGGGCATGTTTACGTACAACCAGGGTGTCATGATTGGCGCTTGCCTTGAAGTGGGACTTGCGCTTCGGGCGCACGGCCAGCGGGAACAGGCGACGAAGTATTTCACGCGCGTGCAAAACCTCATCCACGCGGTGGCAAAGGATTTGGCGACCACCGACAATGTCATCGCCGGTGCCGGTGGCGGCGATGGTGGTCTGTTCAACGGCATCCTCGTGCGATACCTCGCCGATGCGGCGGTGCGTTTGCCTGGAGACAATCGCATGAATCGCGCGGCAGCCCGCATTGCTCGCCGACTGGTTCTGGCGTCGGGGGAAAAGTGCTGGTACCACCGCCTCGAGGTCGATGGCCTGCCGCTTTTCCCCGCAGATTGGAACGACAATGCTCAGTTCCCACAGGGCGGTTCGGTTGCGCAATCAGTCGGTGGCGCGGTTCGCGGTTCGGCGATTAAGGAGCGTGACCTCTCTGTCCAGCTGTCGGGTTGGATGCTGATGGAAGCATGTGCCCGAGTGGCCGATTTTGTTGCGACCAAGCTGGAAAATGGTGAGTCGTTGGATTCGACGAAGCCGAGCTGCCCGGAGTAGTCGGGGAACGCTAGTTCGTCGTCATCTGGCGCTTGCCGACTTTGTACCACCACGCTGTGCCCGCCCCTTACCAACAGAGAGTCGCATGCCTAGATCCTGCCATCGGCACGTCATGCCTGGCACAATAGGACGCATGAAACTCAATGACATGATGGCTCCTGCTCCCGTGAAGCTCCCCGTTCTTGACGAGGCCGTTGCTGCCCGCAACGGTGGCGCAAGCCCGGAGGCCGTGGTTCGCGCATGCCCGCGCGATTCCCAGGCGTGGGCAGACTTGGCTGAAAGTGCCTTGTCCGAAGGTCAGGAGATTCAGGCCTATGCCTTCGCCCGCACTGGTTACCACCGCGGTCTGGACCTGCTGCGCGGAAACGGCTGGAAGGGGTTCGGAGCGATTCCATGGGAGCACGAGCCCAATCGTGGTGTGCTCCGCGCCTTCGCGGCGTTGGCTAAGGCTGCTAAGGCTATCGGCGAGGATGATGAATTCGGTCGCATGATGGCGTTGCTGCGTGACAGTGATGAATCCGCGCTGCCAGAGTTGGGTCTTTAATCGTGCACAGAGATTCAGCGAGCGCATAAAAGTGCACAACAGCACATCGGGTACATAAAAAGTGCACAGTTTTTCATATGAGGATGGTGACTTCGGCATGGCTGGCATCGCTGGTGGGGAAGATAAGGATGCCGCAGCTGCCAGGGATCTTGAGGACATTGCTCCCGCGCATGTCGGCGATCTCGTCGAAGCTAAGGAAACGCAATTCGTCGAGGATAATCCGCGCCCGGATTTCCAAGATTTTCGCAATACGTACCTACATCCGGCCTCCCGCGCAGCAAACAAGCTGCGTCAGAAAGTGAGGCCCCGCACGCGTTTCCTCCATGCCGTTGCCCGTGTGCGCTCCCGCTGGATGCTTATTGTCCAGGCGACGCTAGCCGCCGGGTTGGCCTACTGGTTCGCGCTTGAGGTACTGGGGCACCCCAACCCGTTCTTCGCGCCGATGGCCGCTTTCATCAGCCTCAATGTGATGACCGCAGGTCCTCGCCTGAAGCACTCTGTTGAGTTGGTGCTCGGTGCCTCGCTGGGAGTCGGCATTGGTGATGTGATTATCTCCATCCTCGGCTCGGGTATTTGGCAGCTGACCGTCGGTGTGTTTGTCGCCATGATCATCGGCGTGTTTGTCGGTCGAGGCCCGCTTGTGGTGAACCAAGCGGCATCTTCAGCCGTGCTCATCGCCACCATTATTCCGCCGGGCACCGCTGGTTCTTATTACCGAATGATCGATGCTCTCGTCGGTGGTGTGGTGGGCATTATTGTGCTCATGGTATTGCCGCGAAGCCCGCTGGCGGGTGCTCGCCGCAAGGTGGCCAAGGTCCTCGACATGGGTGCAGACGTACTTTATGACATCGGCATCGGCATGAAAGAGGGCGACACCGATCGCATCCGCACCGCACTGAGCGTGGTTCGCTCCATGCAGGCGCAGGTCTCGCTGATGGACCGCACCGTTGCCGACGCGGGCGAGCAGGTCCGCATCTCCCCGTTGCTCTGGCGCTCCCGGGATCGAATCCACTCGCTGTCACGCATGGTTCATCCTGTCGACAACGCCATGCGCAACATCCGTGTGCTCGCGCGTCGCGCTATCACAGCCCGGGAGGACCACATCGACTTCTCGCCCGAACTGTGTGGGCTTGTTCTCGGCGTATCTGAAGGCACGCGCCTGGTCAGTCATGTGCTTGACGACGAAGCCGCCGTGCGCCGAATCCCAGAGTGGGGCGAGTTGCCTTTCGAATCCGGCGACATCGCTATCGTCCAGCTTTCCGAGGGATCCGGAGAGGTCAAGCTTGAAGATGTGGTTCGGTACTTGCGTCGTCTAGCAGCGAAAATGCACCCGCGCGTCATCGAGGACGCAACGCTATCGGAGCAGGTCGTGTTTGCGCAGTCCCGCTCATTGGTGGTGGACCTGTTGCAGGTGTGTGGCCTGTCCAGACGTTCAGCCGTGGCAACGCTGCCGCCGACGACGCCGTTCCCAGCAATGCCGCCGGAGGTATGGGACGAGTAGCCGGTGAGGAGTGGGCGAGTAGCGGCTCGCTAGGCGTCAGTCGGTTACTGCGGTACGCTCTACTGCCCCGTGCTACTGCAACCTGCTCTACTGCGGTACGCGCTTGACCTCGACGCCACCGAAAGCGACAAAGCCGCGCACAATAATTTTCGGAGCCTGTCCGGCGCCAGGAGCGGGTAGGTTGCGTCCCGGTTTTCCAGTAACATCCGTGCCGCCAAAGATGGGGAGCACGTCGACATCAACCTGGTAGTGGTCGGGGACAATGACGTCGACTCCACCGAAGGCGCAGCCAATGTTGACGACAGTGGTTTCCGCGGTCAGGATGGCCTCGCGGAAATCCAAGCCAGTCCCGCCGAAGGCCGCCACCGTGGTGTGCGTGGGAGCGCACGTCCAAGGGCCTCTCTTGTCGGTGCCGCCGAAGATGCCGATGGAGAGCTTCGAACCGGTTGCCGCGGCGGAGCTATCAATCCGAGCTGGCTGATGATCGTTGGCTGCATTCGGTGCCACTGAATGGTGCTCGTCCGGGACGCTGTGCAGGTTCGGGCGCAGGTTAGGGTTTGGGTGCGCATGTGGAGTCGGCTCGGCCAGGTTCGCGGGCAGCGACAAGTCCTGTGTCAATGCGGGCAACTCATCAATGTACGTTGCCTTTTGGGCTTTCTCGGTGCGCTCCTGCAGTTCCGCAAAGTCAATCTGGCCATCGCGGAATGCCCATTCCAAGCGTTCCAGCGCAGTGTGGCGGGCTTGGTCGCCAGCGCGTAACCGTGGGGTGTTGTCAGTCATGATGCTGTCCTATCGAGGCAGTGGCTTGAACATTCAAATGTTATCTGTACTCGAACTATCGCGCAGGCCACTTTCATGCAGGCCACTTTCTCGCAGACAGACCGTGGCTATTGCCCGTTACCTTGTGAGTGTCCCTGATAATGGGGA
>NZ_KV798503.1:0-200 GCF_001809695.1 Corynebacterium sp. HMSC063A05
GACGTTGAGATGCCGGAGCTCGGCGAATCCGTCACCGAAGGCACCATCACCCCCTGGCTGAAGAAGGTCGGCGACACCGTCGAGGTCGACGAGCCGTTGCTCGAGGTTTCCACCGACAAGGTCGACACCGAAATTCCGTCCCCGGTCGCAGGCACCCTGCTCGAGGTCCTCTACGACGAAGACGACACCGTTGACGTCGG